>CAYXZV010000004.1:0-71792 GCA_964469645.1 uncultured Methanosarcinales archaeon
TGGGATTGCACGTCCCCGTGCAACAGTGTGCAGTGCTTTGCACTGCACGACCCGAGACGGTGATATTTTTACGGTTTTCATTTTACTAATTCGATCTTTACCCTATCATTGTCTTTGATATTTAATTTCGACTTCAAATTTATTGGAGCTATGATCTCTATCATATCTTCTTCGTGTTCTGTAAGGTCTGGGATTATTATCGCTGCGTTAACGTCATTTATTTTAACTTTATAGCAGCTTGCTCCACCAAAATCTTTGTTGTCTTTTTTTATTCCTTCAATCCTTATCGGCTCAAGGTCATTCAATAAGCTTATTCGTCCTTTCTCAATCTTTAGATTTAATGTTCCGGTATAGGGATCAAATCCGAGCTTTTCTTTAATTTTGCCCTTATAATAATCTATAGACATGAAAACAGCCCCTTTCCCTAAACCTGCGGTTACAGTGCCTTCAAAAACCATATCCCCCATATTACTCAGGGAGATATTTTCACTTATAAAACTTTGCTAATCTAGAACTTAGATTGTCTGAACAGATCCTTGAAGTTTATATTGAGCTTTTTTCCGGTTTTTACGTCTTTTGCAAAAACTTTTTTTCCAATGTTTACTACTTTAATCTTATCCCCTTTGTATTCAATTATATCTCCTTTTTTGAAGCTTGGCATGCGGAAGAGTAAATTTACGCGGTAGAGTTCTTTGCCGGTCTGCCTGTGCCTTGTGTGCAGCTTTTTGCTTATAGTTATCTGGCCTCCAAAACGGCTTTGGAGCTTATTCGCAAGACTGCGCAGGGTTCTTTGCCTGGATATGTACAAGTCAGAGCCGTTAGTAACTTTTTTTATCTTAGAGATAAAAGTATCTTCAGTTTTCTCTATCTCTTTTACGGCAAATTCCATTACTTCTTCTTTGACATTCCTCAATTGCAGGATTCCTTCAAAGTAATTGTCGTGTTTTGGTTCCATATTTTACTCACCATTAAATCAGCGTCTGGGGACGTCTGCGACGTCCCTAAACGGACAACTTCTAAATGTTCAGTTTCGGGTCGTGCGGTACTTCGTACCGCACACTGTTGCACGGGTACGTGCAATAACGAAAGCTTTTTATGCTGTCCTGGTGTTTTTGAGCCTATGAATAAAAAGAAGTTTAAAAAACTAATCAAAAAAACATGGCATTTCATATGGGAAGATGATAGTATCTGGAGCTGGATCGCTAATATAATTATCGCATTTATTCTTATAAAATTTATAGTATATCCTGGATTAGGGTTTGTTTTGAGTACGAGTCATCCTGTTGTTGCTGTTGTTTCGAGCAGTATGGAGCATAAGACAGTATCATCCTGCATAGATGGTGATTGTAAGTATACTATGTGTGGGAATGTATATGAGGAAAGAAAGTTTTTTGAGTTAGATGAATATTGGGAAGAGTGCGGCAGCTGGTATATTGACAATACAGATATTGATGAAAACGAATTTTCCGGATTTTCTTTTAAAAACGGTTTTGACAAAGGGGATATAATGTTTTTGAAAGGGGCAAATGTAGAGAACATTGAAGCTGGAGATACGATAGTCTTCAGGAGCGACAGGAAAGATCCTATAATACACAGGGTTGTGAAAAAATCTGAAGATGATGGAATATATTTCCAGACAAAAGGAGATAATAATGAAGGCTCCATAAAAAGCAAGGCTTTAGACGAAACCAAGATAGGAGAAGATATTATTATTGGGAAAGCTGTTTTTAGGGTGCCCTTTCTGGGCTACATAAAGATATGGTTTGTTGAATTCATAGAAATCATATTTTGAGAGTATGATTTCTAGGATGCCAAAAATGTAATTGCATTTTTGTGCATGCTGAAATTGGCTGGATTTGCGTAACTTTGCAGCTAAAATGAATAAGTTATTAAATAAGAGCTAAAATTCTGGTTTTAAACATGTTTTGTCCAAAATGCGGTTCGGTATTATTGCCAAAGAAGGAAGGCAGCAAGAAGACTTTAGTCTGCAGCTGTGGCTATAAAAGCAGTAATATGGAACAGACAAAGATAACTGAAAATGTAGCTAAGAAGAGCAAGGGTGTAGAGGTTGTAGAGAAAAAGGTCAACATACTCCCAAAAACTAAAGCCAAATGTGAGAAATGCGGCCATGGTACTGCTTTTTTCTGGACACTACAAACGAGAGCAGGAGACGAACCAGAAACTAAATTCTTAAGATGTGAGAAATGCGAACATACTTGGCGAGATTATGATTGATAAGTCCGTTGAGGTGTTGGTGGATTCTCAGTATCGTATTTTTGTGATCTAATCTGATTAGATATGTCAAATATTTTTTCACATCCAAATGGCCAAGGTATAACATTCTCGGGTTTTAATTCTTCATCAGGATTTGATTGTTGGCCATGGTTTAATTCTTGAATTTCAGCTCTAAGTTTCATATATCTATTTTTGTCGAGTCTGGGAATATCTATTGGAAATCTAGTAAGAATATATACTGGAGTCTTAGGAGATGATTTTTTTATCGCTAGATATACTTCGGCTGTGGATGCTGCCGGTATATGCAAACCACCCCCAAGACAATCATAAAATATAACATCATCGTGAATAATTACACCATCATAAGGCATTTTATTTTTGACCTTTTCATTGAATTCTCTTATGCCTTCTAAACCATCTGTAATTGTAGTCGCATCTGCTCCAGTTTCCTCAATCCATTCTCCTAAAAGTTCTCCTAAGTCTGGATCAGGATCTATTACTAAAATTTCCAATCTTCCTGGTTTTTGTTCTTCTGTCATTTTTGTGTTAGAAAGAGAGATTATGATTAGAGTGGGCTAGATATAAGGCAATCTTGTTATAGGGAGATTTTGAGCGGCCCCATTTATAGGTTCTATTGCTATAAACTCTGGAGTTGAGTTCAACATAGTGCCATAAAAAGTCCTAGTATAACTATGTATTACTGGAATTCTTAAATCATGTAAGGTCTCTTTGGCTTCTAAGGCGTTAGCGTTTCCTATTGGATCGAATCTACAGCCAAAAATACCTGCATGCAAATCAGTTCTATCGGCCCCATATTTACCAACCATTTCTTCAAGAAGTGTTTTTGCAGCTTGTTCTGGGGTTACAATATATCCATCAGGTAATTGCAGGGCAGATCTATAATGGTGTTCCATTTCAGATGGTACCGGAGCGTGAGCCAATCCTCTTAATCCCTTTCCATCATAAAGTACGATGCCGCAACAAGTATCTAGGCTAGCCGCTAAATCGTCTTCTCTAGTTACTTCAAGCCCTCCCATCAAAATGCTTTTCCTAGACATATACTGATGCTGCATATTTCCCCTTTATAAACCTTTCTATAGTTGTTATTGTAAAGTGGTGAATATGTTGTTTATATTCAAAATAATAAACATTTAAATATAATCTTTGAAATACTGATTAAAAAAGGGGTGTTAGATGTCATTAAGGGTTATCTTTAATCTTATAGCAGTTTCTGGTGTTTTTAGTAAAAGTGATGCTGATTTAGATATATTGCCGCCTCCGCCTCCTTTTCCGGAGATAGGGGAAGAAGTAAAAAAAGCTAAAGTGAAGGAAAAAGAAAGAAAGAGGAAAAACAATAAGAAACAAAAGGAAGAGGTAAACAAGAAGAAAGAGATAGAAAAGAAGAAAAGGCAAGAAGAGCGGGAAAGAGGGAAAAAGGAGAAGGAACAGCAGAAACTCAAAAGATTGGGAGTGAAAAGGAAAGAAAAAGAGAAAATTAAGAGAGTTGAAATAAATAAGCAGAAGGCAAGAGATAGGAAGAAGAAAGTATTCGAATTCTTCCATAAAGTTGGTTTGGTTAAGACTGAAAAAGAGAAGAAAGAAAGAGGAAAGCAAAAACAGGAAGAAGGGAAGAAAAGGTTAGAAGAATTAAAGAAAGACGAAGCAGCTAAAAAAGTATTTAAAAATTTAGAAAAAAAACCCAAGGAATTGGGACAGATTAAAGAACCAGAACAGAAAAAAGTAAGGAAAAAATCAGTTTTATCTGGTATTTTTGGGAAGAAAGAAGAAAGACAGTTTAAAGAAGAATTAGAAGATCTTGAGAAAATAACTCCTAAGCCTAGAAAAGAAGAGAAAATTAAGAAACAGAAAGTAGAAGATAGTAAGAGTGAAAAACTTAATTTCTTTCATAAAGTTGGTTTGGTTAAGACTGAAAAAGGAAGGAAAGAAAGAGAAGAACAAAAACAGGAAGAAGAGAAGTTAAAGAGGAAACAAGAAGAGGAAAATAAAAAACAACAGGAGCTGCTAAGGAAAGAAGAAGAAAGGAAACGTTTAGGGGAAGAGAAGAAAAATCTAGAAGAATTAAAGAAGAAGAAAATAGAAATTCCAAAGTTTAAATTCCCTGCAAAAAAAGAAGAGGAAAAACATCACGAAGTTGTAAAGGCAGAAGATGAAATACAAAGGGCAATTTCTGGTATTAAAAAATCGAAGAAGAAGAAAACAAGGATTATAAAAACCTTATTTAAGAAGAAAGAAGAAAAAAAAGAAAGATTGAGACAACAAGGAAGAAGGGTTGGTAAGAAGAAAACATTCAATTTCTTTCATGGATTAGGTTTGGTTAAGAGTGAGAAAGAGAAAAAATATCTAGAGGTGAAGAAACAAAGAGAAATTAAGCTTGAAAATCAACAACAGAAAAAAGCAGAGGAAGTAGAGCGGAAGGAAAGAGCAGAGAAAAAAAGGCAAGAACAAATTGGAAAAAAGAAGTACAAAGAATATCTGAAGGGAAAAGAAGAAACAAGGAAGAAAGCGGAACAGGAAAGAGTAAAGCGAAAGCCAGTTGAACAAAGAAAAGCAAAAGAACTGGAAAGAGAAGATATTTTAAAAGAACTTAAAGAATTAAAAATACCTCAAGTGGAAGTTCCTAAGAAACCTCTTTTTGGGAAGGTATTCGGCAAAAAGAAAGAGAAAACAGAGTTTGAGAAAGAGCTGCAGGATTTAGAAGAAATACAACCAATAAAAAAATCAAGGGGTGGAATAATCTCAAAAGTTCCTGATTTTCCGGAGCTGAAAGAAATTGAAGAAGAGGTACAAAATCCAGAGCAAATAAGAAAAACAGAAGATGAGATACAAAAGGCTATTGCAGGAATAAAGGTAAAAAAGCCTTTCGTTGAGAAAAGATTATTCAGCAAGGAAAAAAGAGAAGAAATAGCGACACCGCATGTAATGCCAAGAACTTATGACAAGATAGATCATGTTGAGGATATTGAGGAGAAGATGCATAAAGCAAGGCTGGCGTTGATGGACTTTAAATTTGAAGAAGCAAAAATGATTTATATAGAGATTATGCAGGCATATAATGCTTTGGATCCGAAAGACAGGCATAAGGTTTACAAGGACATTAAGGATTTATATTACGAAAGGAGAAGTGCTGAGAGGTTTGCTAAGTAAACCAAAAATCTTATATTGGAGTATAGATTTCTTAGTGTAATGGTAATGTCTTTGATATATATGATTGACCCCACCGGGATCTATCAAATGAGTCGTATGAAGGAAACATTTGAAATGCTAGATCGAGAACCTACTGAAGCTGTTGAACTTTTTGCTAAGAGAAATGAACCAGGAGAAGGTCTAGTGGGTCAAATTATGAGTATGTTGGACCCTAAGCGATTTATAGATTATACTGCTGCTCAAACAATACTTCAGGAAAGGGAAAATGATCGTTTTCGCAGACCTTAGATTCTGATTGATCTTTCCACAAAGTTAATAAATATTCTAATTTTTTGAATTTTTATGGTTAAAGGTATCTTTATTGTTCTTGACGGTCTGGATGGCAGCGGGAAAAGCGAGATGGCAAGGCTTTTGTACGAGCATTTCTCAAAAAACGACAAGTATGATGTTTTGGTGACTAGGGAGCCTACTGATGGAAAATATGGCAAGGAGATAAGGGAAAGACTGGCAAAAGAAGATGATCCAAAAATAAATGGAAAGGAAATGCTAGAGCTGTTCATACAGGACAGGGAAGATCACCTAAAAAATAAAGTAATTCCATTCTTGAACAAAACAAATGATAAAGATGTGAATATAGTGATATGCGACAGATACTATTATTCAACTATGGCTTTTCAATCTGTACAGGGATTGGATACAAAAATGCTTATTGAGCTGAATAAAGAATTCTTGAAGCCGGAAGTTGCATTTATTCTTGATGTAAAGCCTGAGACTGCCCTGGAGAGGATAAGCGGAAGGAAAAAGGAGAAGTTTGAGCAGCTTGAGTTTATGAACAAGTTAAGGGCTAGATTTTTAGAGCTTCCTGAGCTATTAGATGATAATCTCAAGATCATAGATGCTTCTAAAACGGCAGAAGAAGTTTTTGAAGATGTTAAGAGAGAAATAAATCAATTGCTTTGAGGAAAGTGTTTAGGTGCACTAAACACTTTAAACCTCCCCATCAGTGCACAACTAAAGTTATTAACCCACCCCTACACAGGATAATAGATGTTGCAGAACTACTAGAATATTCTTTTTAAGGCAGTTTTAATGTATTTTTTTCTGTTTCTTCCGGTACAGTTTCCTGATGCTCATTTTTTCTGGTAAATATTTTTCCGGATTTTAATATCATTGCTGCTATAACTATAGCTATTCCGATTATTATTGAGGGTATTACAAGATTATTCTCTATTATAGTTTTTTCTATAGTGGGAACGGGATGGCATGAAAAATCACTGCCGCAGTAATTATCAGAAGGGCATTGAGAGTCTGACCTGCATTCTTTAGCATTAAAGTTAGCAAACCATTCACCAAGTACAATTATGGATAGAACTATCAATACCACTATGATACTTATTGTTAGAATTTCTGACTTTTTATTGTTTAATAAGTTCATTTGAGAAGGAGTTACTCGGGATGATTTTTAAATTTTTCTATAGATGACTACTTTAAAGTAAAAAACTAATTCTGCTCTTCTTCGTCTTCTTCCTCTTTTTGCTCTTCAAACTCTCCAAGCTTCTTGTTCTTCATCATTGTTTTGTAACTTACTGCCATACTTTCACCTCTTTGATATTATCCAAGACCTGTGCTTCCAAAGCCATTATCACTTCTTGTTGTAGCAGTTAACTGTTCAGCTTCCTCGAACACAGCTTCCTCAACTTTTGTGAATATTATTTGGCCTATTTTCTTTCCTTTCTCCACCTTATATTCCTTATCGCTTAGATTGATTAAGGGTACTTTTATTTCTCCCCTATAGCAGCTGTCTATTGTGCCGACAGCGTTAGCATGGCTTATACCATCGTGTATTGCCAAGCCGCTTTTAGGCCTTACCTGCCCTTCATAGCCATAAGGTATCTCGAGCTTTAATCCAGTCGGTATTAACTTACGTTCCATTGGCTTTAAGATATGTTCTTCAGCAGAGTAAAGATCAACACCTGAATCACCTTTATGGGCATAGCTAGGAGTGGGAATGTCAGAAATCTTCTGCATCTTTATTTTAAGAGCCATTTTTTAGAACTAGAATTTCTATTAACAAGCTTATATTTAAAGAATATGTAAATGGAAAGTATATGATGGAGAAACTAAAATCTTTATTTGTTTTCAACAAAATCCATTAGAGAGTCCAGACTGTGATACTTTATTTCTCCGTTTTCCGGACTTATCTTTATGTTTAGGGTCTTGAATGTATGCGTGACAAGAGTTATGTTCCATACGTTGCCATATTCCTTAAGGTTTTGCAGGATTATTATTGTTTTGTTTGCTAATTCTTTTGGGTATTTTTCTTTCTGAAAGTCTTCTGCTTTTTTTAATATTTCCTTTAGGGGTAGTTTTACGTTTTTTACGTCTATTGGATTTACCTCCATATCTGGTTTTTTGAATATCTCTTCTTCTTCGTTCATTTCAATTTCCTGGTGGATTGTGAATGTTGTCATCTTATCTGTTGTTTTATGATAAAAGCCAAGATTCCAGGAATCATCATCTGGCGTTTTTAGGGCGTAAGAGAAGAATGTTTCCGGATTCTTTTTCTTCCAGTCTTTAAACTGCATGCTCTCTTCTAATTTTTTCAATGCCTGTTTTAATTCCATATTTTTATTGTTATAGTATAAATTTAAATATGTTTGGTTGTTACTTTAGCTTATGGCGATTGCATTAAATGTTTTAGAGGAGCAGAAGGACCTTAAGGACAAGAAAAGGTTTAATGAGGGCTATAGGCTAGTGGGAAAACATTCTGCTGTTAAAGTATGCGCTTACTGCAAGAAAGCCATTACCGGCAAGGATGTCTGCTACAAAAATACTTTTTATGGCATTGAATCATGGAGGTGTGTGCAGATGTCTCCTACATTCTTTTGTGACCATAGGTGTGTTTTCTGCTGGAGAGACATAGAATATGTGTGGCCAAAGTGGCAAGGTCCTGTTGATGATCCTAAAGATATTGTAGACGGATGCATAAAAGCGCATGTTGAGCTGTTGCAGGGCTTTAAAGGAAATTCTGAGGCTATAGCTGAAAAAGTAAAGGAGATGGGAAAGCCATTGCACTTTGCCATTAGTCTTACTGGTGAGCCTACAATGTATCCTAAATTGCCGGAGATGATTGATTATATCAAGAGTAAGGGTATGACTGCTTTTTTGGTTACTAATGGTACAATACCAGATATGGTTGAGAAGTTAGTTGACCATCAGCCTACGCAGCTGTATATTTCCGTTTATGGTTGCAATAAGGAGATGCATCAGCGCACTGCAAATCCAATAACAAAGGATGCATGGGAGAAGTTGCAGAAAAGTTTGTCAATGATTAATAAGTTTGACAGGAATGTAATGAGGCTTACTTTAGTTAGGGGATTTAATTTCATGGATCCTAAAGGCTATGCTCAGTTGATTGATAAGTATAAACCAATGTTTGTTGAGGCTAAAGGATACAGTCATATTGGACACAGCCAAGAAAGGTTAGAAGTCCAAAATATGCCTTATCATCATGAAATCCTGGAGTTTGCTAAGAAGATAGAAGAGAATTCTTCATATAAGGTAATTGATTCAAAAGAAGAAAGCAAGGTTGCTTTGCTTGCGAGAAAAGATTTTGATGGCCGTAAGATGGATTTCGAAGGGCTTTAGATTTTTATAACCTTTCCATAAGGTCCTGGATTGAGGATATGTGTTTTCTTTATGTGGTCTTTTTTGTTGAAGTTTTCATGTAAGTGTCCGCATATGTATAAATCAATTTTATTTCTTGATACAAAATTCCTGAAAGTCTTGTTTCCGCAATGGCTTCCAACTATAAGGTCAAGTTTTGTCTTATATGGTGGTGCATGCGTGATCAATATTATTCTCTTGTTCTTGTTTTTTCTTATTATCTTCTGGAACCTTTCTCCGGTTTTGTAGAAATCTGGCTCTATCAATGAGAAACCAGAGCCGCCGTAACCGAAAAAGAGGTGGTTATTATATTTGTAATATTTTTTGTGTATGAAAATAAGATTTTTGTATCTTTGACATAATTTTTTCAGAACTTTATCTGTTTCATGGTTTCCATGAATCATTAATACTGTTTTGTTTAGCTTGTTTAGCTTCTTCAATATGAAATCCAGGCCCTGCTCAAAGATGGAAACATCTCCTGCGCATATTAATAAATCTGGTTTCTGTTTTTTTACCTTTTCTTTTATTTTTTTGAATGCATATGATGATAAGTGCAAGTCTGTGAATGCAAGAATTTTCATTTTTAAGTTTTAGTTTTCGGTTATATATAAATGTTTGTGTGATTACTAATTAATAGTGAAATATGGAAAGGTTTATAAAGTAGTTTTTAGTGCTACATCTTATTATTAAAACAAAGTTTATGGTGGTTTGAATTGACACAGGAGGATTTAGTAGAACGTGTAATGGAATTATTTAGTAGTTATAGTCCTCCTGAAGAAGGAGATAAATTAACAAACCATTTAGCTCATACTGGACTCTTAAATATCTACCTTAGTCTTATTCAACATAATATGCAGGGTACATTTACCCCACATGAGTATCTTCCTGATGAATTCAAGCCTTTTCTTGAGGGTTTATCTGTTGGTTCATTAACGAGGGAAGAGCTAGTTAGTAACACTCTTGCACATATTACTGCAAGAGAAGATTTTGTAAGAAGGGCCAAGCGAGAGCCGGACTGGTTTAAAGCGGCTATCCAAAAACTTCTTGGATATGAAATGGATCCTTTTAAAGACCCTGAAACAGGTATTTCGAGGGAAGATATGTCCTATGAAGAGAGACTTCATACAGAAGTTACTGCTCAGGTTGCTTCTGAGATTATGCCTGATTTGTGGAGAGATGTTTCTATTAGATTTGCAGAAAGAGGAGAAAAAGGGAAGTATCTTATTGGTTTCGGATCTTCTTGGCAGGCCATCTTCAAGAGATTAAAGGAAGCCCCAGATAATCCAGAGGCGTTTAAAAAAGCACAAGTTAACTGGAGAAACCTGGGATTTCATGCTTTAAGCTTTTTTGATTTACAATCATTGGATAGGCTCGTTCAGGATGGTGATGTTTTTGGTGATACAACTATAGTAGGGGGTTATCCCCGGATAGCAGATGCAGATGTACATGCATATCAGCTTTTAAGATTTGGTTATGACACCGCTGAGCCACGCCGTAATCCGATTCTACATCAATTTCCTTTAATTAGAGATGGATCCAGAAAACAAAAATTATACAGGGAAGGTCAAAGCATTGCTTCAATAACCATTGTTGATCACTTTGATCCCCTTAAAGGGCTAGAATATGTTGTACGGCATGTAGATGGTACAATAGCTGTTGGGAAAGTATTTTTGCGAGAAGAAGATTGGCGCTTTATAATTACTCATTCTAACCAAGCAAGGTATATGATTGAAAATCCTGGATCTACTGGTGATCCCATTTTAGGTCTTGCATTGCTTGTATCTGCTATGGGTAGGGATATGATGGTCTATAATCGTAGAGAGCGTGCTTACAGAGTTGAGCGTGGAATGCAAAAACCTTCAGAGGGTAGAAGTCCAGAACCTGTTGAAATATTGTTACCATTGACAATGTATAATTATAATATTGATCCAAGTAAAGCTTCTACAGAACATCTTAGGTTAGGGGGCATAGTTAGAGAGGTAGGACCACATTATAGGAGCCCACATAAGGTGCTATTGCCAGATGGTCAAGAGCCTTCTCAAGAAGCACTTGCACGTGCTGTAAAAGAAAGGTATCCTTTGCCTCCTGGTAATTATACATATAGAAAGGGTCATGGAGTTGTGGGTGGAGATGAAAATATGGTACAACAGTTTAGAAGCCGTTCTGCTATGGCCTATCTCTTTAGTGCAAGGTAAAAACCTAAACAGAATAATAATCTTCTAACACAACTTTATCAACATTCTCAATGTTTTTAACGATGTATAGTTTACCCTGTCCTAGTTCTGTTATTTTCTCTGCTAATTTCTTTCCTTTTTCATTTAGGTTGATTCCAACCAAAGAAATGGTTATTCCTTTGTTTCTTGCCATGGAAACTTCCTGCAAGGTTTCTTTTTCAGGCTCTTTTCCCGTGGTTGGCAAGGCATCTGTGATTAATATCAAATGTTTTGTTATATCGTTGTTTGGAAACAATTCTATTGATTTTTTTAATGAAGCTGCCAGATCAGTCTCTCTGGATGCTTTTGCTGACGCAATGCTTTTCAACAGATAAGAAAAGTCCTGTGTAGGCTCGACAATTGTTTTTATATCAGAACCAAATACAATCAAACCTACTTTATCTTTTTCGTCAATTGCTTTGTAAGCCAATGCTATCCCAGCACGTTTACAAGCGTCTATCTTAGCACCTTTCATAGAACCGGATGCATCGAGAGCGTAAACAATATAACTCTGGCCTTTTGATTGACGTTCAAAAACTTTAAGGTCTTTTTCCTGTAGTTTTTTATGACCTCTTCTGATAGCAAGCTTAGCTGATTTTTTTATTGCTATGTCCCTATATCTATCACTTTTCTTGTAAGTCCTGACATCCTCTTTTCCCCCATAAATTGAAGCACGCTTATGTATTTTTTCTCCAATAATTCCTTTTGGTATCAGTTTATCAAGCTCTTCAAAATACATAACTAGAGAAGCTAATTCAATGCCCTTGTCGGTTATCTCATCATTTTTTCCCAATAATCCTTCTTCTTTTAATTTCTCTATGTTCTTTTGGATCCTGAATTTTAACTCTTTTTGAAACTCTGGAATGTTTATGTTTTTCTTAAGGTAATCTGGATTGTAGCCAGTAGCTAATTTCAGTAAAGAAGGTCCGTAGATATGCTGGGCCATAGAGTAATTTTTTACCAATTGCTGGTAGATTAAGTCAGGTGTAAAAGAATCTAAGCCTTGATTTATTGAATCCTGGATTAATTTTCCTTTGTCAATAGTTTCCTTGTCGTTTTCCAGGACAGAATGCATTAGTTTTCTCTCTTCTTGAGAAGAAAGTTTTCCAGTCAGCTCTTCAGCTTCCTCTTTTTCATGTATCTGCTGTTGGCTGTCAAAGTAAATCACCTTTTTTATCTTCCAGAACATCACTATCAACAATATTCTTTTCAAATTGGTTCCTTATGTAATCTTCCGGACTTTGGAGATATTTTATAGAAGGCTTTAATCTTATCCTATGCGCTAAAACAGAAACAACTGCTTCTTTTATGTCATTGAATGTAACTGATTTTCTTTTGTTCAGTAATGCGTTTGATTGTGATCTTTCATATAATCCTAATGAAGCCCGAACAGATGGCTTTTTCTCCAGGTTTTTGTCTTCTCTCAATAATCTAACAAAATGAGTCATCAATTCCAATAGACTGTCGCTAACATCAATATTATCGATTTTGTTTCCTTTATTTACTACTATTTCTTTTTCCAGCGTAATATTTTCCGGATAATGCATGTAGATTAAATCAAACCTATCCAATAAAACGTCGGAAAGTTTTTCTGTTGATGTGTCTTCCGGATTCATTGTCCCTATGAAGATAAAATCAATGTCAAAATCAACATCATAACTTCCAATAGTGGCTTTTTTCTCTTCAAGAACCTGGAGTAAGGCATTTTGTACTTTCTCAGGACATCTGTTTAATTCATCAAAGAATAAAATACCTTTATCTGCCTTGAATATCTTTCCTTTTGTAAAAGCTTCCAGACTTAAAGGACCGTATTTTAATGCTTTAACAGGATCTATATCTCCAAGTAAATCTTCTACAGTAAGATCTGGACTTCCCTGTACCCTAACAAAAGGCGTTTTCTTCCCTAATAGTTTTGCTATGTTTTTAGCTAGAGTTGTTTTTCCAATACCTGGCGCACCCACTAATATTATGTGCCTATCAGATAATAAAGCAGATTTTACTGCCTGCTTTGCCTTATCCTGACCTATAATGTCATTAAAATGGTTTTTTTCCTGCAATAATGTTTTTGCGAATTCTTTTGTGTTCATTTTTTTACATTATAAAGACATGAGGGTAAGTCTTGCAGTTTTATAAAGGTTGGGATTTTGTTCTTGACTAAATAAATACACTAATAGAACTCATAATAATGGCGGCAACTATCGGTATCAGCAGATTATCATCTACCTTAAAGCCTTTTATCTCAAAGTCAATGCCTTCAATCAACATTGAAATCAATGAAGCAATTAATGCATATAGCCAAGGCACAAAAAGTAATGCCCCAAAAAATCCGGCAATTGCTCCTGCCATCACACCTTCAAAAAATTTTTCATTGTGGAAAGGATGTTTTAAGTATCCATATGGGCCTATAAGCCTTGAGATGGAATCACCTAATGCAAGAATCATGATGGATGCCATGGCTATCTCTTTTGGAAAAATCAAGACCACTATAAAAGCGCCAATGACATAGAACACTGCCCCTTTTCCAGGAAAGCTTTCCAGGTCTTTTTTCCTGTCAAAAACCTGCAGGAAATTATGGATTACAGGGATTTTGAATTTTCTGCTTAGGAAAGATAAGATTAATCCTGCAATAGATAGGACAAACAATGTTGTTGCATTGATTAGGTTAAAGTAAAGTAAAACCACTATTATTATTCCAAGAAGTGCGTGGATTAGCTGCCTTTTTATCTCCAGTTTAGTTAACATTTTCTATAAAATGTACTTTATAGCCAAAAATCCCCCTATCAACAGGATAATGAATATTATTGACAACCAATTGAAGTATTTATCTATGAAATCCTTGATTTTCGGACCGTAGAAATAAAACATCAGAGCCACTAAAAAGAATCTTGCACTTCTGGATATTGCAGATGCTATGACGAACATCAAAAAACTGATTCCAAACAGTCCTGCGCTTATTGTGATTATTTTGTAGGGGATCGGAGTGAAGCCTGCTGTGAATACTACCCAAAAATTATAGAGTTCATATTTTGCTCCGATAAGTTCAAAAACTTCAGGTGTAAACCCGGGAATATATGAAAAAAAGAAGTTTTTCATAAGAGCCCATAATTTTAATCCTATAAAATATCCAAATATTCCACCGAGAATTGAACCTGCTGAAGAGATCGCCGCATAAAAAAACGATTTTTTTGGCTTTGAGACTGATAATGCAATTTGCAGCACATCAGGGGGTATTGGGAAGAAGGATGATTCTGCAAAAGCCAATATGAACAGTGCTAAAGAAGAATATTTCTTGTTGGCCCATGAAAGAACCCAGTCGTAAAGCTTTCTTATCTGCCCGAATGTGTAAAAACGGAATAATCCTAGCTTTGATTTAATGGATGTCATGTTGTATATTTCCTTTTAGTTTCTTATTTGGCCAGATTTTAGAGCCCGGCTTTATTTCAACATTTTGGGCTTTTACATTATCTCCAATTACTGCTCCAAACGTTCCTATTTTTATTTCTTTGTCTTTCACGATTGAATGGACATTTTTTCCTGCAATTATATTTCCATTGAAATGAACATTTTCACCTATAATTGAATCTTCAACAATAGAATTTTCATCAATAGTGACATTATCTCCAATTATTGAATTTTTTATTTTTCCGTTGATTGTGCAATTGTCTCCAATAGATGAATTTGTTACTTTTCCTTGTGTTTTTGTGTTCTTTCCTATTATATTCTTTCCATTCCTTATTTCCATGTCTGTAGACAATAAATCCCATGGGAAACTGATTTGATGGCATGAAGATGTTTTTACACAATAAATTTTATTTTTTATTGAAAGGCTTTTAATTGCGTCAGTAATCTCATATTCTCCTCTCTCAGATTTTTTTACATCTTCGAGAAGATTTATTATTTCAGTGTCAAAAGAATACAAAGCACAGCTCACTAAATCTGACACAAATTCCTTTGGCTTTTCTACTATATCCACAAGAATGTTGTTTTTTTCCTTTACAACTCCGAAAAGCTCCGGGTTTTTGACTCTTTTAACAAGAAGGGAATATTGATGCTTTGCTATCTCTTTTACATCTTTTTTTGAATAGATATTGTCCCCCATAAGGAGAAGGAACCTGTCTTTTATCTTATCCTTAAGAATTGAAATTGCATGTCCAGTTCCAAGCTGTTTGCTTTGTTCAACAAATTTTACGTTTAAATTTGGATAGTATTTTTTAATGAAATTTTTAATCATGTCTTTCTTATACCCTACAACTAATATTATCTCTTCTGCAGTGCCTTTCAACGCTTCAAGATTGTATTCTAGAATTGTTTTGTTGGCAGCTTTAAGCAATGGTTTTGGTCTTGTTAAAGTAAGAGGGTAAGTTCTTGTTGAGCTTCCTGCTGCTAAAATTACTGCTTGCATCTTATATCAATTCTATTTTATTTATGTTGTCCTTAACATTAGAAGTTTTGATTGTGTCCTTTACCAGATCTTTTGCGTTGGTGAATTTTCTTTTTTCTACAGCAAAGAGCTTCTTGTTTTTTATGAATGTCTTTTTGTGCTTTTTCTTAAACAAATCTGCATGATATTTGACATTTAACGGAGGTCCTGAGACTTCTATTGTTTTCGGCAGCTTGTCATTTTCCAGAGTATAATAGAATAAAGCTGAGGTGGAATGCCATAACATATCGCTTTCTTTTATCTTAAACCCATAGGCCATTAGTTTTTGCTCTATGAAATGAAAGGCTTTCAGCATCTTAGCTCCTGCAACATCCTCTTTCTTGTTCAATGGCTTTGCTTTGAGCATTACAAGCTTGTTTTTTCGGAATTTATTTTCTATATCTTTTTCTGTCAAAGTCTTTACTTCAAAAAAATCCTTTGACGGCTTTTTTATGAATGATGTTGCGCGGTGCTTTATGATCTCGAATTTCTCTTGGTCTAAAGCTGCTGCTGCATTCCTGTCTTTCTGCACCGGATCAATTACAATCAATGGGCTTGTCAGTTTGGATTTATTGATTTCCATCAGGACATTTTTTCCTTTGTAATATCCTTTGACATCAATGGTTTTCTTGTCTTTCCATTTGGGTATTGCTTTTATCAGTTTTGGGAAAGATCCATAATTTATTGTCAGGATTTCACAAACATATCCTGAGAAGCCGCGGATATAGCTTTCAGCACCATAGACTTTTGCTGCCTTGAAGAACTGTTTTGTGAGCCTCACTTGGTCTATTATTTTCTTGTGTTTAAGTACAAAGATTGAGTGTAACGGAGAAACGTCTGTTATATTTCTAGCTTGCTCTGCTTTTTTTATTTCCAATATAGGCACTATCTCGAAAGTAAATTTTTGCTGCTTTATCTGGAAATAATCTCTTGAGCCATGCAATCTTGTTATCTTAAAATGCTTTTTCAGGAATTTTTCAAGGATGTCTGATAATTTATCGCTTTTATCCTTAAACTTATTGTAATTGAATTTTACAAAGATATCCGCATCAAAAGTCTTTAGCCATGTGCCTTTCGCTCCTGAGCCGGCAAGAACAGCCTTTGCATCTTTTACATCTTTGTTTATCTTTGTTATTATGCTGTTGGCTTTGTCAAGTATTTCTTTTTCGTATTTCTCAGTTGGTTTTATCTCTTCTATTACCTCTGAAAGCAGCTTTTTCATAGGATTTTGATATACTTGTTAATATAAAAAGATTTAGTTTTGTGCGCACCCGCACACTAGTGTATTGGGGTGTCTACGACACCCCGAGACGGCTCAGAATGCCGCAGTTTCGGGATGTCTTTGACATCCCCAGACGCTGTTTTACGGGCACGTAAAATTTTACGATAACTATTTATATGTGTTTTTTTGTAAAGAGTTGAAGAGGTGTATGAATGGCTAGTGTTTTGCTACTTTTGACTTATTTGGCGGTTATATTATTGATAGGTTTATTGACTTCCATTATCAGCCAGAAATTCAAGATTCCAAATATCCTGCTGTTGCTGCTTATAGGGATTGGCTTGGGAAGGGTGGATTACAGAGGAAGTTCCCTTATAGAGTTTCCAGAGGTTTTTATGACCGGCATAAGTATCCTGGCTTTGGTCATGATAGTTTTTGACAGCTCTTCCAGATTCAGCTTAAAAAAAGTGGATTATTTTTCTTTACATACTTTATGGCTTTCCATCGTCTTTCTTATTTTTAATCTTATTTTCCTGACATTTTTTACAATGCTTATTTTTGGTGTAGAGTCTATTTTTCTCGCTTTGATGTTTGCAGCGTTAATGGCAGGCACAAGCCCTGCGGTTGTGCTGTCAATGTTTAAGAATGTGAAAAATAAAGTATTCGATTTTTTAGGATTGGAGTCTTTGCTAAATACTCCGTTAGTTGTATTGATACCTTTCATAATTCTTGATTTAAAAAATGCCCTTAAAGGGGAGCTTATAATTGCGACTTTCATAGATCAGCTTGTGCCGTTGCTGCAGCAGTTTGTTGTTGGTGTTGGAGCTGGTGTCTTGATTGGCCTTATCATGTTCAAGTTCATGAGGCGTGTTTATTCTGTTGTATTGTCTCCGTTGGCCGTGATTACAAGTGCTTTATTGGCCTACATCATCGCAGAGAACCTGGATGGTAATGGAGTTTTAGCTGTTACCTCAATGGGATTGCTGTTTGGCAATGTCTATTTAAAGCAAAAATTCCAACTTAAAGAATTTGCTTCGGTTTTCTCAAATTCTTTGGAAATATTGGTCTTTGTCCTTATAGGGCTTATAGTCGCTATTCCATTTTCCGGTGATTTTTTCATAAAATCCATTCTATTGTTTGCTTTGTATCTTGTAATAAGGTTTTTTTCTGTTATTTTTTCTTTGAGAGGTATGGATTTTACATTAAAAGAGAAATTATTCATGTCATTGAATGCACAGAAAGGGATTGCTGTTGCTGTTGTAGTTTTTTCACTTGCTACACTGGAGATAGAAGGAATGAGCACAATACTTAATCTTTCATTGGCATTTATGCTATATTCTATTATCTTGTCTTCTGTTGTTTTGAGGGCTGTTAAGTATTTTGTCAAAGGTGTTGAAGAGAAGTGAGGTTTTCTTAGTTTTTAGGTAATATGTTTTTAAATGGATAAAGGCTACCTTGACTTATGTCAACTAAATATGGGGCATTGGGTGCTACAGTAAAAGGAGAGACGGATAGGGTTGGCTTTACTCTAACATTCTTATCAAGACAACTGGCTGAGGCTATGGATTTCGTTTCTAGTGGGAGTCGAAATGTTTCTGCTGGATTTAATCAATATTTTCGCAATGTTGAATCTGGTTACATATATGGGAAACCAAATCCTCCCAGAAATTCAAAAAAAGATTTGGAAAGGTTAGCTATTCTTCTGCATGCGCTTAATTTTTCAGAAAGACATCCTGAAATAATTGAGGGGGTTAGAGAACTTGATGACAGGTTTGAATATCCTCCTCCGGAAGATGATAGGGTACCATATACTCAACTTATGGAGGCATATGAAGCAGAGAATGGTGGTAGTGTACCTGAAGAATCCTTGGATGCTAGGGTTTGAGTTGTTTCTTTTCAATACTCAAACAAAAAACTCTTTATTTTTCTTGAGAATTCTCTAGATGCGTAAAATATTCTTTCTACTGAGTATGTTGAGATGAATGCTGAAAATAAGATTAAAATTCCGCCTATCAGAGTGTTTAGGGAAGGACTTTCATGAAGTATTAAGAAAGACAAAAATATTGTTAATATAGGTCCTAGCAGCAATATCATGCTGAAAGTTGAGGATTTTACATATTTTATTGCGTAAAGCTGCAAAGTGAAAGGTATTAGAGTAAATACTGTAGCTAATAAGATCAATAAAGATATATTAACAACAGTAAAAGAAGCAAATTCAATATTCTGGCCAAAAAATGGAATTACAGCTAAAAGTATTAAAGTATTGAATATGAAAAGCCAATTGGTTTTTTTGAAGTGGTTTATGGATTGGGATGATTTTCTGTTTATTATCACATAAAAAGAAAATAGTATTGCTGAGGTTAAAGCCATAAGCTGCCCTTTATAGTTTTGGAGTTCCAACTGGTTGGAAAACATGATTAAAAGGCCTATAAAACTTATTACCGTAACTATCATATCTGTTCTTGAAATATGTTCTTTAAGCAATATCCTGGCCAGAATTAAAGTAAAGATCGGAAAAGTCAGGAATAAGAAGGAAGCTGTGGTTACACCTATGTAATGCAGAGATTGGAAAAAAAGGAACATATTTGTCATCAGAACAGATGACAACAATAAAAGATATTTCAGCTCTTCCTTGTTTATTGAATATAGCTCTTTCAGATCAATTTTTTTTATTATCTTA
This sequence comes from uncultured Methanosarcinales archaeon, assembly GCA_964469645.1. Taxonomy (GTDB): domain Archaea; phylum Nanobdellota; class Nanobdellia; order Woesearchaeales; family GW2011-AR4; genus JACPJP01. The sequence continues at coordinate 19,599 of CAYXZV010000004.1, forward strand.
ATTATGTAAGGGTATGTTACAGCTACGAATGCGAACCGAAATAACAGGATATAATTTAGAGGAATGGTCTCTATTAGGTTTTTTATCAAAATCGGTGGAAAACTAAATAGAATAGCAACTATGTAAACTAACATTATTGGAGAGTTTAATCTTGACATAAGGGATTTTTATTTCTTAGTGGGTTTAAAAATGTGATGGTTTGGGAAATAACTAAAAGGGAACGTTTATAAATTTATTACGGTTTCTTTGAAAAAATATTTAGTTGGGGATTGATATGGCAGTTGCACTTGACGATCTTACTGATGAATATTTTGAAAAGGCAATAGCTAGAGAAGAAATTCTGTTTGACAAGCAAACAGGTTTACCGATTATTGAGTATACTTCTGTTTTGGAGCATCCTCCAATTCAAGTTACAGAAAGAGGAGATATTGCAAAGATTCTTGGAGTAATGGATGCCCCCTCACTTTATAGTAATCTTGAGAAGATTGGTTGGGTTCTTGATGAAAATAGACATACAACAACTGAACGGTTAGAACTCTATATTTATTATAGAGCTAAAGTAAATAAAATAGAACCGGAAAAACGTAAATCACAATTGAAAGAAAGTTTACAGAGACTTCATGAGTATGAGCGTTCACACCATCCAGAACCAGGAGGTGTTGTAATTCCACTAGTTATTGGAGATGGAAAAGATGGAGAGAATACAGATTCTGCTCGACAACATCCACCTTCAGAAAGAATAACTGTGAGTGAAGAAATACAACAAGCACCCCCTGTAAAAACTCCATCTACTAGAAGTAGATATGTTTTTGATGGGGCTTATGGTCCTGGTGAAGGGGCTCGTATTAGGGAACAGTTTCCTGGTAATGAACTTGCTTTAAGATTTGGGGCAGAGTTTGGACCTGGCAAAGAAATCGGCCATAAAGATCTGGAGGAACGTTTGCCTAGAAAGTTCGGAGTTTCTCCCGATAAAGTATATGAGCTTGCTGGGTGGTTTTTTGATAAGAGACTTATAGTTCCTACAGAGAATGGAACATATGTTTGGAAACCTCTGCGTTAACGCTACCTTATCTTTTTCTTCAGGTTTTGATCTCACTCCTTCAAAATCTTAGCCACACTAACTAACTTATCATTCTCATGCAATTTAATCAATCTTACTCCTTGTGTTGCACGCCCTATGACACTGATCTGAGAAACAGACATTCTTATTGTAATTCCGTTCTTTGATATCAGCATTATTTGGTTTTCATCGCTAACGGAATTTATTGAAACAACTTTACCATTCCTTTCCGAGCAGATTATATTCCTTACTCCGGAACCTCCGCGGCTGATTAATCTGTATTCTTCCACTTTTGTCCTTTTTCCATAGCCGTTTTCAGTTACAGTCAATAATGTTTTTTTATTTGTTGCTACAACCATACCTATGACAGAATCATCTGCTGAAAGCCTAATTCCTCTAACACCTTGAGATGAACGACCTGTAGGACGAACATCATTCTCATTAAACCTTACTGCAATTCCATTTCTTGTGGCTAGAATGATTTCCTTATTTCCATCAGTAAGCTTTACATTGATCAAACGGTCATCAGGATCTAAAGTTATTGCTACTATTCCACCTTTTCTTGGATTGGAATAAGCAGCAAGGCTTGTCTTCTTTATGGTCCCTTTTTTTGTTGCCATGATTAAATATTGAGTATCATCAAATGCCTTTACTGGAACATAAGCAGTTACTTTTTCATCTGACTGTAAACTAGCCAGATTAACAATGGCTTTACCACGAGCTTGTCTGGAAGCCTCAGGTATATCATAGACCTTTACCCAATGCACTTTTCCTTTATTCGTAAATAAAAGGATATAAGAATGTGTAGATGCAATGAAAATGTCCTTAACGAAATCCTCTTCTTTTGTTGTTGTTGCTATTAATCCTTTGCCGCCGCGTCTTTGCTGCCTGTAAGTTTGTAACAACTGGCGTTTGATGTAACCGGAATGAGTTATTGTAATGACACAGTTGCTTTCCTCTATTACATCTTCCATTTCAAAGCTTGTCGCTTCTGTATCTAAGATCTCTGTCTTTCGGTCATCTCCATAATTTTGTTTTAATTCTAGAAGTTCCTGCTTGATTATGTCAAGGATCTTTTGTGGTGATTGTAAAATAGCCTTTAACTCTGCTATTAATTTTAATAAATCCTGGTGCTCTTTCTTGACTTTTTCCTGTTCTAAAGAAGTTAAACGCTGCAAGCGCATTTCTAGGATAGCAACACTTTGCTCTTCTGAAAGGCTAAAATTAGATATTAAGCTTGTTTTGGCGTCCTCTACTGAACGGCTCTCTTTAACAAGTTTTATGGTCTTGTCAAGATTATTTAATGCTATGATCAATCCCTCAAGGATATGGGCTCTTTTCTGCGCTTTATTCAAATCGAACAATGTCCTTTTCCTTACAACATCTTTACGATGGTCAATGTAATACTGGATCAGCTGGCTTAAATTCAATAGTTTTGGAACATTGTTGACCAAAGCGACCATTATTATTCCAAATGTAACTTGTAAACGGGAATGGGCATAAAGCTGGTTCAACAGAACATCTGCATTGGCATCTTTTCTCAGCTCAATTACAATTCTTATTCCCTGTCTGTCTGATTCATCCCTTATGTCTGATATGCCATTGATTTTCTTGTCCCTAACCATGTCAGCTATTTGAGTTATTGTTTCTGCTTTGTTTACCATGTAAGGTATTTCTGTGACTATGATTTTTTTCCTGTCTTTTACTTCTTCAATTTTTGTTTTTGCTCGGACAATAACTTTTCCTCGGCCGGTCTTGTAAGCTGATTTTATTCCGCTTCTGCCGCAGATTGTCGCTCCTGTCGGGAAATCTGGACCTTTGATGCCCTGCATCAATTCTTCTATTGTAATGGCTGGATTGTCAATCTGCTTTATTACACCATCAATAATCTCAGGCATATTATGCGGAGGGATATTTGTGGCCATTCCTACTGCAATTCCTGATGAACCGTTAACCAGAAGATTTGGAACTTTTGATGGCAAAACAGAAGGTTCTTTTGATGTGTTATCGAAATTTGGAACAAACTTTACTGTCTTTTTTTCTATGTCCTGCATCATCTCTTCTGAAAGTTTTGTCAATCTAGCTTCAGTATAACGCATGGCAGCAGGATTATCGCCATCTACAGAACCGAAATTACCCTGGCCATCAACTAAAAGGTATCTCATGGAGAAGTTTTGAGCCAGCCTAACTAAAGTATCGTAGATAGAAGCGTCACCGTGGGGGTGGTATTTTGCCATACAATTCCCGACTACATTTGCGGATTTCCTGAATGGCTTATTATGCAATAATCCGGCTTCCAGCATGGTGTATAAAACACGCCTATGCACTGGTTTTAGACCATCTCTTACATCCGGCAAAGCTCTTCCAACAATAACAGACATAGAATAATCTAGGTAAGACTGCTTCATCTCATCTTCTATAACACGTTGAATTACAGTAGTTCCAGAGCCTGTATTTTGCTCTTTTTCTGGGCTGTTTTTTTCGTCTGTTTTTTCATCCATTTTTACATAGAAAAACGTAGTTTTCTCGACGATAAAAGGTATATTTAATGCTTTATAATAGTTGTGATTTTTGATGATGTATTTTTCAAATAAAATGATATTATTTTCTATATTGAAAAGAAGTCCATTTTATTTGTGTTTTTTAGATATTCTTTCATAAAATTAGAGTTTTTGAATGATATTTGAACGGATAGAATAGGACTTGCCACAATAAACGCAGGATTTTCTATTTTTTTCTGTTATTGGTTTTAGAGTCTGGTATTTCATCTTATGATTGCACTTTGGACATTGTAAAAGAAACATCATTTTTCTTCTTTCTCTTTGGATTCCTTTTTATCTTCTTGCTCTTTTTCAGGATGTAGGATCTTTTCTGCTTTCTCTTCTGCAATTTTCTCTTGTTCTTTGCTTAGCTTGATTCCAGGGCTTTCGGATTCCGGTTTTTCTTCTTTCTCTTTGGATTCCTTTTTATCTTCTTCTTTTATCTCTTGCAGTTTCTTCCTGTCTTTCTCTAATTGTTCTTCAGAAGGTTCATCAACTACATCCAAATCTCCAAGTTTTTCTTCTACAACTTCTGTTTTTGGAGATTCTTCTTTTTCCTCTTGATTTTGCTTTTCTAAATCCAATGGATTACCTTCCTCATCCAGTAAATCTGCAGTTTTCTTTATCTCCTCATCCTTCCGTTTCTCTTCTTCAGCGCGTGCTTTCTGTTCTTCCTTGATCTGTTTGATTTCTGTCTCTTTTTCTTCAATTGCTTTTGATATGCTTCCAAAATCCCTGAAAACCTCTTTCATTTTTTCCTGAGGAAGGTTAAAGTATTCAAAAAATTTGTCTGTAAGCTTGATCAGATTTGTACGGCCGTGCTTCTGCCGGGTTATATAGCCCATGGCTTCCAATTCTTTCAGATGATCGTAAGCTTTATTTGTCCTTATCTTAATCAGATCAGATTGCTTTATCGGATACTTAAAGGCTATAACGGCCAAAGTCTCAACTATTGTCTTGCTCAGTTCTGTCTCTGTCACTATTTTTTGCACTAAAGGCAAGAACGGCTCGCGAACAGTTAACTTCCATGAATCACCTTCATTAGCAATCATTACACTTGAGCCTTTGTCGTCATACTCTGTTTTCAGCTCGACAAGAGTGTTTTTTATGTCGTCAGTTTTTGCGTTAGATAATCTGGAAAGTTCAATAAGGTCCATCTTTCTTCCGGAAGAAAAAAGCAATGCCTCTAGTTTACTTTTAAGAGTATTTATCTCTTTTGTTTCCATTTTTTCTATCTGACTAAACTATATATTTCGTTCTCTTTTTTTATTTTGTTCTCTTTTATAAGGGCATTTAAGAATATGTCCAATTCTTTTTCTGGGACCCCAGTAGCCTTTGAGAGCTTTTCTTTATCCAAGTTTCCAGTAGTCAATGATATAAGGATTGTGTTAGTTGCAGCTTTATTCAGATTTTGCTTTAAAAATTCGTTTTCATTCTTTTGTTGTTTCACTATCATGTCCACTTCATGCAGCCTTGCCTGCAGATCATTTATCAAATCCTCTACGGTTGATTTCTTCGTAATGAACTCTTCAGGCTTTATTATTTCTACAGAAGAAGGCATATAATCAAAACAGAAACCTACCAGCTTGGGTATCCCTTTAATTATCACATCCATCTCAACGAATGTTGCCCATAATCTGTCTTTTTCTGCAGGTTTTGAGAATTCGGAGTTGAGAACTATAAGATCTGAGTCGTTATTTATTTTATCCACATACTCCTTCAATGTTTTTTCTACATGCTCCTTTGGTTTTCCAAGTACTTCTATTATTATCTTACACCTTATGTGTGTCTGCTCTGCAATTAACTTTTCTTCTGGCATGCAGTTTTAGAATTGAGTTAGATTTAAAAAGGTTTCTCCATATAAATGTAAAATATAATATTCATCTTCGCCATATAAGTACAATATTTACCATAATTGACAAAATAATCAGGAATAGTGGAACTAGGTTCTTTGCTTTTTCTGTAGTTGATTCGTAGATAAATTCACTAGGCATCAAGACCTGATTGGCAGTGATTAGATTTTCGGCATTGCGATCTTCATCATTAAGATTGGTTTCCTCTTCATTATTTCTATCTAGTTTTGGGATTATTACTATGTCTTTTGTTATTTCGTTGTTCGTTTTCTGATTGTTTTTATTTACTACTACCTTGAATTTGTAGTTTCCTGGCTCTGCTTCATCTACCATGTTGTTCAATTCGACAAGATGCAATGAATTTGCCTTCAAAATGAACTCTTTCTTGTTCTCTTCTCTGTCTCCTGAATAAGATTTTGAGCCGCGGTAGACATAGCTCCATAATTTTATAGGCACATTACGATCATTATTATTATCTAAGATTATTTGTGTATTGAACATCTTTCCTGCATCGATATTTTCATTAAAATCTTTGATTTCGAAATCGAATTCTTTTGCAGAGAATTCCTTTTGTTCTACAATTTTAACTTCGCACATTGAATCTGTCAAATCTTCTATTTCAACTTCTTCTTCGTCTTCAGAGTCTAAACCCTGAGCTATTATCTCGTAATCTCCGTCATCAAAATCCTCATCGCAGTTTGGCTTTATTTGTATAGGTAATGTTAAAGAGTAATTTGTATATTTTAGTTCGAGATTGGTTTTTGACTGTTTGCTTAGTTTTTTTCCATTTTTGCCTTCTATCCATACTGCAACGCTTGCTTTGTTTGTGTTTCCTTTATAGGCATTTAATTTGATCCTTATTGTCTGGCCGAACTTTGCTTTCTTATCGGAACCTAAATCATAAATTTTCTCAATATCTATTGTTGAATCTTCTGGTAAGGGTTTTCCTTTAATTGTTACAATCATTGTGTCAAAATCATTTTCAGCATTAGTGTCATTGCATTGAATAGTTATATTGGAGTCTAAAAAATAAGATTTCCCTTCTTCTAAATTTGGAGTGTATTCTGTCGATGTTCTCTGTTTAGTTATTGATTGGTTTGTAAAAGGCTTATATTCTTTTATCAGCTTGCCATTAAGGTCTTCTATTTTAGCTCTTGAAGTGAAGTTTGTTGAGGAACCAGAAACCTTAGATGTCCTAACCTTAAAAGAGAACTCAGAAGAGTTATCAAATACTGTTTTTGCAAGTATAAACCCAACTGCGTAATCACAGCTTGATGTCAGGCTGTCATCATTAGTAAAACCTGGGGTGGGGTTTGATTTGTATAATGTGTTATTGATATATGCCCAGCTTAGGTCTTCAGTAGTCTCATTGTAGGTTTTTTTATCAATAAGATTGTTATTATTGTCATAAAGGTATATTGTCTCACCGTTATTGCTTAATCCATTTCCCATAGCTCCATCATCAACATAAAGCCTTATTGCATCTGAACTCACATTAAAATTGTTATAGACTCTTGTAGCTTCATCTGTTATTATTGCATAGCCAAATGCCTCTATTACGGTCCCTTCATTATTGTATAGACCACCTTCTATTGTATCGTTATCCCTATCATCTCCGATAATCCAATTGCTGACATTAACGCTTGCATCCAGGTTATTGTAGAGTTCAATCCACTCATTCAATGATTCATCTGCTATTGTATCTGCCATTATCTCATTTATTATAAGGCCATTAGAAATCTGCATTAGAAGGACAAAATATGACAAATAAAGCAAAAGCTTCATTTTTAAATACTGTTGTTGAATGATATATAAATATTTGCTACTTTACTATTTCGGAATGATAATAAAAGTTTAATAAAGAGTGGTTCTTAGTTAAATAACCGGGGTGTTGTATTTGGGCTTTTTAAAGTTCTTAAAGAGAAACAAGAGTAAGGAACCGAATTTTGGTCCAGAGAATATTGATGACTTAGATGTTCCTCCGCCGCCTCCTGATCTTGCAGGCAGCATTCCTGGAGACAATAATGAATTTCCTGAGCTTCCAGAACTGCCGGAGATGCCTGGAAATGGCAAAGATGAATTTCCGGAACTTGAAGAATCTCTTCCTGAACTGGAACCTATTAAGCAAAAACCAGTTTCAGAGTTTCCTAAAATGGAGGAATTTCCAGAACTTGGGCCTGATGCAGGAATTCCTAAAGTTGAGGAATACAGGAAACCTATGTTGAGTACACAGCCAAAACCTCTTTTTGCTCAACGACCTGTAGAGCAGAAACCTAGATCTGATTTTCCAAATGCTCCTGGGATGATATCACAAAAACCTGAGCCAGAGATAACACCTTATCAGAAATTTGAAAAAACCGCTATGAGTCAGCAAAGGGATGTTTTAAGGCATAAGGAAACAAAAGGTCCTGTTTACATAAGAGTGGAAAAATTCAGAGAAATTTTAGGAGGAATGAGTACCATAAGGAACAATGTAAAAATTGCAGAGCAGTCCATAACAAGATTAAATGAGATAGATGAAAACAGAGACAAAGTGTTTGAAAGATGGCACGATACAATGATGGATATGCAAAAAAAACTTATTTTTGTAGATAAGGAATTATTTAAAAAATAGATTCGAGGTGGTTAGTATGGTAAGATCAGAAGCTCCGGTTTTTGTCAAGATTGGTGATTACAAGGATATATTGGATGTATTGGACCTTATAAAAGACAAGCTTGCGGACGCAAAAAGAACATTAGCAGATATAAATGAGCTAAAGAATGACGAAGATTCAGAGCTTGAGCTTTGGGGCTCTACATTGAGTGAAATGGAAAAAAAGCTGGAAGATATTGATAGAACATTATTTCAGCCTGAGAGTACATGGTGATGTTAAGTGGATAAAGGGAGCAAAGACATATTTTTTGTTGAAATTCATGAGCCTGCAGAAGTCAGGAGGAATATTCTGGAGTCTTTAAAAGATATAGTTGAGAACCTGCAGAGGTTTGAAAAGTTCAAGAGAATAAGGGAGGACAAAATCAAGAACATAAATGATCTTAGAAAAACCATTAAAGAAGTAAATAAGCTCATTCCAAATCTAAGGAAAGCATTGCCTGATGTGAAGGTTAGGGCTGCAAAAATTGAGAGGCATAAAGGCAGAGGAAAGAAAAAAACGAGCAGCAAGGATAAAGGCAAGGAAGAAGTGAAAGAGAAACCACTGACAGAGCTGCAGAAACTTGAATCAGAGTTGAATGAAATAGAAGGTAAACTAGGAAATCTTGGGTAAAGTTATAATTCTTAGTAATGTTTTTAAATTGGGATTAGTTCTAAATGCAAATAGGCGGGGACAGCTGGAAATTAAAAATTTCCTAGCCTCCTCTCACTATGTTCGCGGAGGTGCCGGAGTGGCCAAACGGGACAGTTCGTTTGGTATGTAGGTACTAAATGAGTCTATACTCAAGAATTTGAGTGATGAGGCCAAAAGCCGATGAAATACTCGTGGGCCATCTGTTAGCTTAGTGCTTACCCAGGTTCAAATCCTGGCCTCCGCATTTTTATAATTAACAATATTTTTAAACATCCTTTCTTCTTATTAACAAATGATAGAAATCTATGCCGTAGGAGGCTATAATGAAGTCGGGAAGAACTGTTCAGCAATAAATGTTGACGGGGAAGTTGTGGTTATAGATCTTGGGATTCATCTTGAGAACTATATTAAGCTGACAGAAGATGAAGACCTGGTGAAAATAAATGCAGACAAGCTGATGGCTGTTGGCGCTGTCCCTAATATTTCTGTTTTGGACAAGATAAAAGATAAAGTAAAAGCCATCGTGATAGGGCACGCCCATCTGGATCATGTCGGAGCAGTTCCATATATTGCAGATAAATTTAACGCTCCGGTTGTATGTGCGCCTTATACTGCAGAGGTTACAAAAAGCATTCTAAAAGATGAAGGGATTAAACTCAAAAATGAGATAAGAACAGTCAACATCAATTCTTATTATACAGTCTCAGACAATATAAAAATTGAGTTTGTACACATTACTCATTCTATACCTCAAGCGGCTTTAGTTGTTGTGCATACAAAGTACGGGGTAATTGTCTATGCTAATGACTTTAAACTGGATTTGCACCCTACCTTGGGCAAGAAACCAAATTTCAAAAGAATGGAAGAAATAAGCAAGGAAAATGTTATTGCCTTAGTAGTTGAATCCACTTATTCACCAGATCAGAGAAAGATGCCATCAGAGCAGGTTGCAAAAGAGATGCTGAGGGATGTCTTGTTGGGAACAGACAATAAGGATAATCTAATTATCGTGACTACGTTTTCATCTCACATAGCCAGGCTTAAATCAATAATTGAATTTGGCAAGAAACTTAACAGGAAGATTATTTTTTTGGGAAGATCTCTGGCAAAATATGTCAAGGCTGCAGAAAATATAGGCATAGTGAATTTTTCAAAGGATGTTGAGATCGTAAAGTACAGCAGGCAAATAGAAAGGAAACTGAAGAAAGTTGATAATAACAGGAAAAAATATCTGCTTGTTACTACAGGACATCAAGGAGAGCCAAAATCAGTCTTATATAAGATTGCAAAAAGGGAATTTAAGTTTGATTTATATCCGGAAGATAATGTTGTGTTTTCCTGCAGGACAATACCAACGCCAACAAACATAGCTAACAGGGATGCTTTGGAAAATGAATTGAAACAAACTGGAGTGAGGATTTTTAAGGATATACATACATCAGGACATGCTGCTCGTGAAGACTTAAGGGATTTTATAAATATACTGAAGCCAAGGAATATCATCCCTTCTCACGGGAACAAGAATATGAGGGATTCCCTTGCAGAGCTGGCAGTTGAGATGGGGTATAAAACTGACCAGAATATTTTCTTGTTAAATAACGGTCAAAAGGCTAGGTTCTAAAACACAAAAATATATAAATTAAGAGCCATTTTCTAGTAGTTATTGGGGGTTAACATTATGAGACTTACTCTTGCAGAACCTAGGTATCTAAAGGAAAGTGTAACTATAATTTCTGATTTGGTTAATGAGGCTAGGTTTAAAGTTAGCAAGGAAGCTATTGAACTTGTAGCTATGGATCCTGCAAATGTTGCTATGGTCATCTTTAAGCTTTTGAGCAGTTCTTTTACAGAATATGATGTCAAGAAGGATGTTGAGATTGCTATAAATCTGAGCAACCTAAAACAGATAATGAGGAGAGCAAAGCCTGATGACATGCTTACTCTTGAGCTGGATCCGGACAATAAGTTAAAGGTAATCCTAAAAGGCAATAATTTGAGGACATTTAATCTTCCTATAATAGAGCTTGATGAGAAAGAGCAGAAAATACCCGATTTAAAGTTTCCTGTAGCAATAAATCTCCCTTCTATGGTTTTGAGTGATGCAGTTGAAGATGTGGATGTTGTGGCTGAGTCTGTGACATTTGTTGCAGAGCAAAAAAAATTCGCTATAAGTGCAGAAGGTGACCTAAGCCAGGCAGATATAGAGATGAAGGAAAATGATAACACCAAAATAAAGGTTGAAGGGGATGACAAGATAAAGTCAAAGTACAGCATCGAGTACCTTAAGAAGATGATAACAGGCAGCAAAATAGCAGATGAAGTTTCGATTTATTTCAACAAAGATTATCCATTAAAGCTTGAATATAAGACTGTGGATAAGGTTATGCTTAGCTTTATTCTTGCTCCTAGAGTCGAGAACGAATAATAATATCAAATAGCCAAAAGGAGTATTTGTCCTATGAAGCCGCTTACTATCGGAACCATAAGATTATCGTCCATTTCGTCTGTAAGTGTTTCGGTGATGGTTGCTGCAAATGCCATGATAATGGGTATGTAGAGATTGATTGAGAAGAATAAGCTTATTATCACTGCCACTATCAAATTTGTTACCAACTCGGCTACAAATCCTATTGTAGTCTTATTTCTGAAGAGTATTGCTGTTCCATATTTTTTGCCAACAATAGCAGCCATCATATCACCAAAAGTTGTCATGAGCAAGGCTGCAAGTGCGATTGCTGTATCAAAAACTGCAAGTACTATTATTGTGGATGAAAGGAAGAATATTACCCCATAGACCTTGAATTCTTCTTTCGGCCTTATGAACTTATGAAAGAAAGGGAGCTTTATGTTCAGGTCCAACCTTAGATACTCCAAAACCAAGAAGATTACCAACAACAGAACAAGGAATAGCAAAGCAGCCTGCTGTCCTGCCTGGTTCTTTATTGCGTAGAATAATATAAGGACTACTAAGATTGTCAGATGTATTATTTTTCTGCCGATTTCCTGGAAAAAATCCCATTTCATATTATAAATATAGGTATATTCTAATTTATATATCTTTCCTAAAAACAAAATATATTTAAATTCCGGAAAAATTGTTTATTGTATGCACAAAGAAGGGCTTTTAGAGAATCTGGTTGTAACAGTAATAGCTTCGTTACTTCTCGTTGCTATGGGTGTAGTCTATCTCATTGTAACATTATTGATTGTAAGATTCAGCACAGGGTTGATAGGCTATAGTGCTGATGCAAACTGGGTTGTTTTGTCTTCTGCAGTTATTGTGGCTGGGATTATGATTGGTTCTGCTATAAAGAATGCTTAAATACGGCAGCCGGGAATCGAACCCGAATCACAAGCTTGGGAAGCTCGTATCATACCACTAGACCACTGCCGTATAAAAAATAAGAAAGTAAAATTCTTTTAATAATTTATTATTCTAAGAATGAAATTATAAGAAATAAAAAATTACTCTGCCTTTTGCTCTTCTTCTTCTGAATATGAAGGTATTGCTGCGCGGCTAATTATCATTATATCCCCTATGGACTTTACAAGCTGATGAGGTACAATCACACCTTTTGCAGAACCAAGAACTTTGCTTAGAAAAGAATTTTTTGTAGCTCTTACTCTCCAGCCGAATATCTTATTTTGAGTTATGATAGATTCTTCAATATCACCAAAATATTCTCCAGTGTCAGTAAAAACCCTCATCTCGAAGGCTTCTGATATCTTCTTCATCTTAAGCATTAAACACCACCTGTTTTTATTTCTGAAGTTATTGAGCGGTGCAAGTATATAAAATCTTCGATTTTTTAGGAAAGGATTTAGCATTACTTAGTCATTAATTTTTATAGCAAGTTTTTTAAGAGTGTATCTTGTTCTAAGAGGTATGAAATACAGGAACCTCACAATAATAGGGACTTCCCATATAGCAAAACAAAGCTTGGATGATGTAGAGAAGGCAATTGTAGATGGAAAACCAGACATAGTTGCTCTGGAACTGGATAGAAGGAGGCTTTATAGCTTGTTTAATAAGCCCAATAAGATCAGAATTTATGACATAAAGAGGGTTGGAATCAAGGGTTTTATCTTTTCTTTAATAGGAGCATGGGTCGAGAAGAAACTTGGCAAACTTGTTGGTGTAGCTCCTGGTTCTGAGATGAAAAAAGCTGTTAAGTTAGCAAAGAAGAATGGAATAAAAATAGCGCTAATTGACCAGGATATTGAAATCACTCTAAAAAGGTTCTCTAAGGCTTTGACGTGGAAAGAAAAATGGAATTTTGTTATGGATATTTTAAAAGCGATATTTATCAGGAAAAATGTTATTGAGTTTGACCTTACAAAAGTTCCTAGCAAGAAAGTTATCAAAAAATTAGTTAGCCAGGTCAAAAAAAGGTATCCTAATGTCTATAATGTGCTGATAGTAGAAAGGAATAATGTAATGGCAGAGAATCTAAGGAAGATAATGGAAATGCATCCGGAGAAGAAAGTATTAGCGATTATCGGAGCTGGGCATGAGGAAGATATTCTGGGTTTGATAAAAAATCCAAGTATTAGCTATTCTTTTAATATTGGGTGAAGTTTTATTTTTCTAATATTTTAGACCTAGGTTGGTGCGAAAATCTAATTCGTACGTGTGCGAGGCCTTAGCATGCTTCTCAACTTCGCTTCGCTCAGGTCGAACAGTACAATCCTGCGGAGCTATAAGAATTGGCAAATTACGCACAAGCATCGACTTTCGCACCAACCTCTTTAAACCAATAATTATTTAAATATAATTTTATAGGAAGGTATTCATGGCAGAATTAACTGATTTAAGAGATAAGATAAAGAGATATTTTAAGTTCACACCATTAGAGATAAGAAGCTTTGTCATAGCTGTTGTAGTCACTGCATTCATCATTTCTTTTGGGGAATGGGGATATGGCAGTGATTTTAGCGTTAGGGTTGGATTGTTCAACTGGTTCAATGCAATACTAATTGTTACTTTATCTTTCCTTGTGCATATCTCTATCCAGAGAATCTGGTCTTTAGGTACGGGTTACAAGCTGGAATGGAGAATGTGGAGTTTTGGGTTATTATTCGGGCTGATAATGGCGTTTTTGACTAATGGATTATTTTGGGTCATACTTCCGGGAGGATTGATTGTGCACCATATGGCAGGGCACAGGCTCGGTTGGTTTAGGTACGGAATAAATTACTGGGCTGTTGGTTTAATTGCAATAACTGGGGTTTTTGCCACAGTTTTTCTTATTGTATTGTTTAAAGTTTTAAGCGCTTTTGTGGTTAATTCCTTGATAGAGAAGGTTATTGCATTCAACATAGCATATGCACTCTATAGCTTGCTTCCATTACCTCCTCTGGACGGGAGTAGGAGTTTTTACGGCAGCAGGATGCTTTATTCCTTTTCAGTGTTTTTTGTTGTTGCAGCAGTAATCTTATTAAGCTCTAACATAGGTGTAATGGCTGCACTGTTATCATCACTTTTCATTGGAGTGCTGTTATGGTTTTTATATTATGTATTTTTTGAGCATAAAGCATGGGCATATTAGCTAAAGCTAATATTTGCCTCCCCATTAGCGTTATACAACGTTATAAGCCCACCCCAACACATAGATTGTGGTGGTACACAACTAACTTAACACAAAATGACAGAGTTTTTTTTCAGAAGCTGGGCGGAGTTTTTCTTTTTTGTACTCATGGTTGTAGGTTTCATTGTAGCTTTGTGGGCTTCCAGCTTCAGCGCAGTGATAAGCTACATCGTTGTTTTTTTAAGCGGAATGATTGGTGGAAGGTTACTGTATGAAAGGAAACATAAACTCACAATACCTTACTATCTTATAATTGGGGGATTTCTGATAGGGTATTTAATCGGAACATTTTATGGCAGCAGAAAGGTTATTGTAGTATTATTTGTTTTAGGAATCTTGTTCAGCTACCATCTTCATAAGAAAGGTTATATTAGAGATGTTGCTTTTTAGTATAGCGGAGAAACTAAATATCCATAAAATTATTTAGTTTCTCTAATATAACCAAAGCATAGTTTATATGAAAATTTTAGTGCTTTTGTTATACATAATCTATATAAATATAGATGTATTCTCCAATAGCATGGTAAATATAAGGAATTTTACTCCTCGGCTTTACCAAGAAACAATCATGGCTTCTTGTGCTAAAGGAAATTGCTTGATTATATTACCTACCGGTTTGGGGAAGACAAAAACAGCTATATTAGCAGCTGCACAAAGGCTTAATTCGTTTCCTAACTCAAAAATACTTTTTTTAACGGTGACAAAACCATTAGCAGAGCAGATATATAATGAGGTTGCGGAGTGTATGGATATTGATGAAGGGAACATTGCATTATTTACAGGTAGCGTTGCTCCGAAGAAAAGAGAAGAATTGTGGAAAAATTCTGTTGTTACTGTAAGTACACCTCAATGTATTGAGAATGATATAATAAATAATAGGATTGATTTGGAAAATGTTTCTCTGGTTATTGCAGATGAGGCTCATAACGCTGTTAAGGATTATTCTTATACCTGGGTTGCTAAACAGTATCATAAAAAATCCAGATATCCCAGGATAATTGGTTTAACAGCCAGTCCGGGATCTGATTTGGAGAAGATTCAAGAGGTCTGCAAGAACCTGTATATCGAGGAAATAGAGATAAGAACAGATCAAGATCCGGATGTAAAGCCTTATGTGCATGATATTGATGTCAATTGGACAGAAGTTGTGCTGCCACAAGTATTTTTAGAGGCTAAAAAATATTTGCGGAGTTTTCTGAAGGATAGGCTTGAAAAATTAAAAAAATGGGGGATCTTGAGAAGGGCAAACTTAAATTATGTAAATAAAACTGAACTATTGGGTTTACAGGCTCAGTTGCGCGGCCGTGCTTCTACTGGAGAAAAGGATTTTGTTGTGTGGACGGCAATCTCTGTTTTAGCTGAAATAATGAAAATCAGCCATGGGCTGGAGTTATTGGAAACACAGGGAGTTATTTCTTTGTATAAATATATGGAGCGGCTTAATAAAGATTCATCCAGCACAAAAGTAAAGGCCGTCAAGAATATTGTAAAAGACTTAAATTTCCGTTCTGCTTTTGTTAAAGTTTCCAGGATGTATGAGGAAAAAGTTGAGCATCCTAAATTAATAGAGCTGCAAAAGATTATTGAGAAAGAGGTAGAGGGGTCTGATAAAAAAATCATTGTATTCAACCAATATAGGGATAATGCAGTGGATATTGTTGAAAAATTAAATGCAATGGAAAATATTAAGGCGAAATTATTTGTTGGGCAATTGAAAAAAAATGGCACTGGGTTGAGCCAGAAAGAGCAGAAAGCTGTTTTAGATGATTTCAGAACTGGAGAATTTAATGTTTTAGTTGCTACATCTATTGCTGAACAGGGTTTAGATATCCCTCAGGTAGATACTGTCATTTTCTATGAGCCTATACCGTCTGCTATTCGTCAGATACAGAGGCGTGGAAGAACAGGAAGACATGGTGAGGGAAAGTGTATTGTTTTGATGACAAAAAATACTATGGATGAAGGATATAGATGGGCAGCGCATAATAAAGAAAAAAGGATGTATAGAAATTTAGAGAATCTTAAAGGGAAATTAAGCCTGCTCTTGGATACAAGGGAAGAAAAGATTACAAATTATGTCAAGGAAGATAAGATAAAGATTTTTGCTGATCATCGAGAGAAGGGTTCTGGAATAATAAAAGAATTGATTGAGATGGATGTTGAGTTAAAACTAGAATCTTTTCCGAACTCTGATTATATCTTAAGTTCAAGGGTTGGTGTTGAATACAAAACTGCAGAGGATTTTGTCCAGAGTATTATTGATGGAAGGTTATTGCAACAGATCAAAAACTTGAAAACTAATTTTGAGAGGCCTTTGTTGGTTATTGAGGGTGGTGAAGACATTTATTCTGTTAGGAACGTGCATGCAAACGCGATCAGAGGGACGCTATCTGCAGTGGCAGTTGATTTTGGCGTTCCTATACTGTACACAAAAGATACTAAGGATACTGCTTCATTGCTTAAGATAATAGCGAAAAGGGAGCAGGAAGAGATTGGAGTCAGTTTTAATGTCCATCCTGAGAAGAAGAATTTAAGTATCAAAGAGCAGCAGGAATATGTTATAAGTTCTCTTCCTGGCATTGGGACTGGATTATCAAAACCAATGCTTAAGCACTTTAAGAGTGTAAAGAATGTCATCAATGCAGAGCAAAAAGAGCTTGAGAAGGTTGAAAAGATTGGGAAGAAGAAAGCAGAGAAAATAAAGGATATAGTTGATAGGGATTATCAAACATTAGACTAAAATGGTAAAAGTAGCAGCTGCACAAATTAATGTAATAAAGAATACTTTGAAGAATCTGGATAAGATAATTGAATATATAAAAAAAGCTGCTTCTAGAAATGTTGATGTTGTTTGTTTTCCTGAAGCTTGTTTGGTTCATTTAAGAAATAAAAAAAGAATAAAGGAGATTCCAATTAAAAAATATATTAATGATATAAAAAAAACTTGCAAAGAAAATAATATTCATTGTATTTTTGGAACTAATATTTTAAAAAATGATAAATTATACAATTCTGCATTCTTTATTGATGATAAAGGCAAGGTAATTTACCGATATGATAAAGTAAATCTGTGGATTAATGAAAGGAAAGAAAAAGTGACTGGAAAGAAAAACAAAGCTGTAAAGACAAAGTTTGGCAAGATCGGGATAATAATCTGTTGGGATATGGCTTATCCGGAATACGTAAAATTATTGGGAAAACAAGGCGCATGGATTATTTTCTGTCCGTCTTATGTTGTAAACTATAAACGCGAACTAGGAAGTTATGAACAGATTCCTTATGCAAGGGCTTTTGAAAACTCTGCATATTTTGTCTATAATGATGCTTATTCTAAAGATACTGTTAAGTACAGCTATATCTGCGGACCTTCAAGGATTTATTCAAAAATTAGAGGTAAAGAAGGCATGATTGTTGCTGATCTAGATCATAGAAAAGTTCTTGGGCTGAGAAAAAGGTATAGGTTGGTTTAGAACTTTATATTATTTAATCTCTTAATTCTTTCTTGATGATGTGGATGTGTACTTAGTAAAGACATCATTCCTCTTGTTCTGAATGGATTGCTGATGAACATATGGGCTGTTGATTGATTACCCAACTTCATTGGATGTCTGTTTGTGTCGTTATGTAATTTCTCAAGGGCTGATGCTAAGCCACTAGAATTTTGTATTATTTTAGCTCCTGTGGCGTCTGCAAGATATTCTCTGCTTCTTGATATAGCAAGTTGAATTACCATTGCTATTAGTGGAGTTACAATTGCTAATAACAACAAACTTACCATGTTTCCGCCTTCCCTATTATCTCTACCTCCAAATCCGCCGAATATTGCTGCCCAGCGTGCCATGAAAGCGACATAAGAAATTACTCCAGCTATTGTTGCTGCTACAGATGAGATTAAAATATCTCTGTTCTTTACATGGGCTATTTCATGTGCCATTACTCCCTTTAGCTCCTCATCATCAAGTAGATTTAATATTCCTTGTGTTGCTGCTACAGATGCGTGTTTTGGATTTCTTCCTGTTGCAAATGCATTTGATGCATCAGAAGGGATGATATAAACTTTAGGCATTGGGACTTTTGCTTTCTCAACAACTTCCCTTACTATATCATAAAGTCTGTGAGCTTCTGACTCTTTAACTTCTTTAGCTTTGTACATTCTCAGAACTATCTTGTCAGAAAACCAGTAAGACCCAATATTCATTATTATTGCAAATATTAGGGCTACAGTTAATCCGGATACTCCTCCCACTAATTGGCCTACAAATAGCAATAAACCTGTCAATGCTCCAAGTAATACAACAGTTTTTAATTGATTGATCATTATAAAACCACCTTATAAAATGTAAGATATTTGTATTTAAAAATTTAATGTTTTAGAATTATTACTTCCATTTAATAGAACAACCTAAAGAGAATAAAAACTCGTGTTTTGGTTTTTTGCCTTCAAGAACTGCTTGTACTGCTTCGTCCATGTCATGCTCTGTTGGTTCCTGATCTGGTTCCATCTGATTGTTCAAACGACCATGATAAGCTAGGTTTTGTTCTGCATCGAATAAGAAAGGATCTGGTGTGCAACTTGCGCCGTAAGCTTTTGCTACTTCTTGCGTTTCGTCATGCAGATAAATAAAATTAAATCCTTTTTCTTTTGCAGTTTCTACCATACCTTCAAAATTGTCTTCTGGGTAGTTTTCTGATTCATTGGAGTTAATACCTACAACAACTAAACCTTTATCTTTATGTTTTTCCTGTAAATCTATTATCATTTGCTGCTTTGCTTTTACATAAGGGCAATGATTGCATATAAATATTATTAATAATGCTTTTGCGTCCTTGAAATCATTTAAAGAATGTGTTTTTCCATCTATTCCTTTGAGGTTAAAATCTATTGCTTTTTCTCCTGCTTTTAGGTTTCCTACTGATTTTGTCAATACCATATAAATTACTGGGGCATTGTCCATTATTTAAAATTTTTGATTAATAAGCAATTATTAAATACTGAAAAAGACTACCTAAGACATATGCTGCCGTTAAATGTAACTCTAAGCCATTATAAAAGGAGGGACATACAGGAAGAGATAATCAAGGCTGCAGAAAACAGAGAGGTTGCTGTTAGATATAATGATAAATTCGGCAATAGACCTGATGTTCTCAACAATCCTAATGATATTCTGGAACTGGCAAAGCAAAAAGCTACTTCTTTTCATTGTTCAGAAGAGCTGTGGAGGAATCCTTTGCAATTGAGCTCGAATATCAAGAAGCATGAACTAGATGAGTTGAGGACTGGCTGGGATTTGGTGCTGGATATTGACTGCAGCTTCTATGAATATTCCAAGATTGCTGCTGATTTAGTCATTAAAGCGTTAAAGTTCAATGAAGTAAAATCTATTTCATGCAAATTTTCCGGGAATAAAGGGTTTCATATTGGAATTCCATTTGAATCATTTCCAGGGAAAGTAGGGAATGATGAGACAAGAGATATGTTCCCCGATGCTGCCAGAAAAATCGCTTTTTACATTAAAGAACTGATTAAAAAACCTTTAGGAGAAAAAATAATGGAATATGAAAAGAATGATTTCTCAAAAATTATAGAAAAAACAAAGGAAAACCCTAATAAGATAACTTACCATGAAAAAAATAAGTTTGGGGATGATATTGCTAAATTAAATGCAGAGCCTTTCCTGAACATTGATACTATTTTAATTTCTTCCAGACATTTATTCAGGATGCCATATTCACTGCATGAGAAATCAGGTTTAGTTTCTGTTCCAATAAATCCAGATAATGTTCTGGATTTTAAAAAAGAAGATGCTGATCCTAAAAATATTAAAGTTTCTGAATTTAGATTCTTGGACAAAGATAATGTTGTAAAAGGGTGTGCAAGAAAATTATTGATGCAGGCCTTTGATTTCTCTGCAAATAAGGAAGAAGAGATAAATATAGAAACAAAAAAAGAGTTTGAAATTCCGGAAAGCGCTATGCCTGAAGATTTTTTCCCACCATGCATAAAAAAACTTAATAGTGGTCTAGCAGATGGAAAAAAACGTGCATTGTTTGTCTTAATAAATTTCCTTACCAGTCTTGGATGGGCCTATGATGATATTGAAAAGTATCTTAGAGAATGGAACAAGAAAAATGAGGAGCCATTAAGGGAAAATTACCTTGTAGGGCAATTGAGATATCATAAAGCCCAAAAGAAAAAGATTTTGCCTCCAAACTGCAACAATAGCATGTATTATGTTGATGTTGGAATCTGCAAGCCTGACAACTTATGCAGCAAGATAAAAAATCCTGTGAGTTATGCGCTTAGAAAGACATTTTTTACAAGAAAGAATGTTAAGAAAAATGATGCACAAGAATAAGATCGTTGCTCTGCTTATTTTCTTTATAATATCCTTAATATTTGTTTATCCTATTTTCCAAAATATAAAAAACTGGGGAATCCATGATTGGGACCAGCATTTGATGTATAATGGTGTACCGAAGCAAACAATTTTGAAATTTAACCAATTTCCATTGTGGAATCCTTATTATTGCGGCGGGAATGCTATGCTTGCGAATCCTCAGAGCAGTTTTTTGAATCCTCTGTTTATTTCTGTCCTGATTTTTGGGGAAGTTTTAGGTTTAAAATTATTGATTTTGTTTTACTTAGTTATTGGATTATTTGGGATGTTTTTGTTATCTAGAAAACTGGGCATTTCAATGATTTCTTCTTACCTAAGTTCTTTTGTATTCATGCTTAGCGGATTGTATGCAATGCACTTGTCTGTAGGCCATACGGTATGGGTGCAAATGGCTTTGATACCATATGTTTTCCTATTTTATCTGAAGAGTCTAAAACAAATCAAATATATTTTTTTGAGTTCCTTATTCATGGCATTTATTTTTTTAAGCGGAGGTGTTTATCCTCTGTTTTTTATTGCTCTTTTTTTGGTTTTTTATTCTATTTTAATGACTGTGAAGGGTTGGAAGAAGTTAAGACTAGTTTATCTGAAAAATATACTTATGATTTTTTTATTATTTATTCTATTTAGTTCTATAAAGTTAATTCCTACGATTGAATTTACAAACGAGCACTCTTTTGTGAAAAAAGATATACAAGATAGTGATTTTAAAAAGATTTTTGATGCTTTGACCTTTAGGGATGTAGAGTTACGTATGGATTATATGTATGATTACAGCATAAACGGCCATGGAGTTATATGGGGCTGGCATGAATATCATGCTTACATCGGATTCATACCACTAATATTATTCTTATTAGGCTCTGTTTTATTGTTTAGAAAAGAGTGGCCATTAATCCTGATTGCGATTATATTTTTCTTTATAGCGTGGGGGAATAATTCCATAATAAATATTTGGGAAGTTCTTAGGCAACTTCCGTTCATGTCTGACCTGCATGGGCCGTCAAGATTTTTAACAGTATTTGTTTTTTCATCATCTTTGATTATCGGAAAGTTTACATCAATTTTCGAAAATAAAGGAATATTTTTTGATTTTGGAAAAAGGAAATTCAATGTTTTAAAGATAATTTTAGCTTGGTTTGCTTTAATAATTTTTATTGATTTGTTTTTGGTCAATTCTCAATTATTTGAGCATTCTTTTGTAAGGGAACCTTTAGAAGTAGAAGAACAGGAATTTACCCAGGTTACTGGGGACAGAGAAAAAACACAGTACCCTATATTTTTGTCTAATTTAGGGATTGTTAATTGCTTTGAAAGAGTCAAACCAGAACTCAAAGCTATTCCGGAGTTTGATACCGGAAGTCCTGCTGCATATAGCAATTTTATTGGCATGACTTACATGCTTGAGAACAACAAAACACAGCAGATAACTTATTTTTCTCCAAATAAGGTGATTGTTGAAACTGATCAATCCGGAACTTTGGTGTTGAATCAGAATTATGTGAAAGGGTGGAAAGTTAAAGATGGAGAGGTTAAGAATGTCAATGGTTTAATTGGAACTGATATTGAAAGAAATAAGGAAATAGTATTTTATTATTTGCCTAATAGTTTTGTTTTTGGATTTATAGTGTCGTTAATCTCAATAATTATTGGATTATTTTTATTCTATAAATATAGCAACCTTTATAAATAAGGTGCATTACCCAATTCTTAAAATCAGCCTGAAAAGATATCCTTTTCAGTACAGTTTTTTTAGACTGTTTTCTACAAAAGGGTATCAGTAAAAGGCTTTTTTTGCATAGACAATTACTTTATTCATGTTTGTCTATGCATTCAGGGGTGATTAAAGCTAACAATTTAAGATGCCACAGAAAAGAAGTCCGAGAAAAGGAAGTTTGCAGTATTGGCCAAGGAAAAGGGCCAAGAGAGTTTTTGCTAGAGTCAGAACTTGGGCTAAAACAAAGGAAGCAAAACTCCTGGGTTTTGCGGGCTACAAGGTCGGCATGACTCATCTGGTGATTAGCGACAACAGAAAAACATCAACAACAAAAGGCATGGACATCTTTTGTCCGGCAACAATCATCGAATGCCCTCCACTAAAAACTGCTTCTATAAAATTCTACAAAAACACAATTTCCGGTTCAAAGCTTGTTTCTGAGATTCCTGCTGAAAATCTTGATAAAGAACTTAAGAGAACAATAAGTTTACCGAAGAATCAGAAGAAAGAAAAGAAATTCCCTGAAGATTTTGATTATATCAGATTGCTGGTGCATACAACTCCTGGAGTAACGGGTATTGGAAAGAAAAAGCCAGAAATTTTTGAGGTTGGTATCGGCGGTAGCAAAGAAGAGCAATTGAATTACGCTAAAGAAAAGCTCGGAAAAGAGGTTACTGTTTCTGAAGTTTTCAAAGAAGGTCAGCAATTGGACATACATGCTGTATCTAAAGGTAAAGGTGTGCAGGGTCCTGTAAGAAGATTCGGAATTGCACTTAAGCACCACAAAACAGAGAAAAGCAGAAGGAATCCTGGAAGCCTTGGTGGATGGATTTCCCAGGGGCATATCATGTGGAGACAAGCAAAAGCTGGAAAGATGGGACATCATACCAGGACAGAGCGTAACAAATGGCTTTTGAAAATCGGGAATGCAGAAGATATAACTAAAAAAGGAGGTTTTGAGAAGTACGGGGTTGTTAAAAATTCCTATATTCTTGTCAAAGGTTCTGTAATAGGGCCTAAAAAAAGATTGATAAGATTCAATAATCCTCTTGTGCCGAATAAGATCAGGCCTAGCGAGGTTCCAACTATACAACACATTAATCTAGATATTAAGGCATAAAGATGAAACTGGATATTTTAGATACAACAAAGAAGAAAACTGGAGAAATAGACTTGCCTAAACAATTTGATGAGGATATACGGCAAGATTTAGTGAGCAGGGCAGTCCTTGCTTTGCAGAGCAGTAAAATACTCCCTTACGGTGCTACACCTGAGGCTGGTAAGAGATCTTCTGCAAATCTTTCAAAAAGGAGGAGGAAATACAGAGGTATGTATGGCTTTGGAATATCCAGGACGCCAAGAAAGGTATTGTCAAGAAGAGGAACACGAATGTATTGGGTTGGAGCAGTCTCACCAAATACCATAGGTGGAAGGAGAGCTCACCCTCCAAAATCAGAGAAAAAATTTGTTAAAAAAATCAACAAAAAGGAGAGGAAACTGGCCATAAGAGCAGGCATTTCAGCTACAGTGGTAAGTGATCTTGTCAAGAAGAGAGGGCATATAGTCCCTGAAAATTACCCATTCATATTGGACAAAAAGTTTGAGGATCTAAGCAAGACTAGAGAAGTCATGCAATCTTTGAATGCTTTTGGATTAAGTAAAGAACTGGAAAGGGTAGATAAAAAGATTATCAGGAGTGGAAAAGGAAAACACAGAGGTAGAAAATATAAAACAAAAAAAGGTCCTTTAATTGTTGTTTCAAAGCAGGGAAAGATAATGAAAGCTGCAGATAATATTCCTGGCATAGAAATAATCAATGTAAAAAATCTAAATGCGAGTGTACTTGCTCCTGGAGAGGTTCCTGGAAGATTGACCTTATGGACAACAGGGGCTATTGAAACTTTGGAAAAGGAGAAATTATTCAGGTAAAATGGATCCATACAAAATTGTAAAATATCCGTTGTCAACGGAAAAATCGATAAGGCTTATGGAAAGCCAGAACAAGCTGATTTTTGTAGTTGATATAGATGCTGATAAGAAGATGATAAAGAACGCGGTAGAGGATATGTTTAAAACGAAAGTTGAGAGTGTCAGTACATATATAGAAGGCGGAGAAAAAAGGGCTTATGTGAAGTTTTCAAATGAAAGTCCTGCTATTGATATTGCGACTCAGCTTGGATTGATGTAGGTGTGTAAAAATGGGTAAAAACTTAATACAGCAAGCAAGGGGAAAAGGAAGCCCAAGATACAGGGCTCCAAGTTTTAGGTACAAGGGAGAAAGCAAATATGCAAGGTATGATGGAAAAACTTTGACTGGAAAAATTGTTGATTTGGTGCACTCCCAAGGGCATAATGCCCCTCTTGCACAAATAGAATTTGAAGAGGGCAATACTGTTTTGATGCAGGCTCCGGAAGGAGTAAGAATCGGCGAGACCGTGGAAATGGGAGACAAAGTTGATGTAAAGAATGGAAATGTGATGCCTTTGAAAAATATACCTGAAGGGATTACCATCTACAACATAGAATCTCTTCCAGGAGACGGTGGAAAATTTGTAAAATCATCAGGAGGGTCTGCAAAGATAATCACTAAGATGAGGAATATGGTTGTTGTTGAGATGCCTTCTACAAAAAGGAAGGAATTTTTACCTGATTGCAGGGCCACTATAGGCATAATTGCAGGTAGCGGCAGAAAAGAAAAACCGTTCTTGAAAGCTGGTAAAAAGTATTATGCCATGAAAGCGAAAAATAAGTTATGGCCTCATGTTTCAGGATCATCAATGAACTCTGTTGATCATCCATTCGGAGGTTCGAGTTCGGCATCAAAAAGCGGACCGACACAAGCTTCCAGAAATGCTCCTCCAGGGAGAAAAGTGGGGAAGATTGCTCCTAAGAAAACAGGGAAGAAAAGGTAACAATGGCAAAGAAAGAATTTAGTTATAGGGGAAAATCACTTGAAGAGTTAAAGAGTCTGAGCCTGAATGAAATAGCTATGCTGCTGCCAGCAAGACAAAGAAGAAGCCTGAAAAGAGGATTGACTGATCAACAAAAAGTTTTACTCAAGAAAATAAAGAACAATGAAGAGAATGTAGAGACTCACTGCAGGGACATGATAATCCTTCCAGAAATGGTCGGAAAAGTAATAAGAGTGCATAGCGGAAAAGAGTTTGTTCCTGTAACAATCGTTGATGAAATGATAGGTCATTGTCTTGGTGAATTTGCCTTGACAAGAAAAAGAATAGCGCATTCAGCGCCAGGAATCGGTGCTACAAGATCAAGCGCAGCATTATCGGTTAAATAAACATGGCAAACAACTATTCAGCAAAAGATTACAACAAGGAAAATATGGCCAGAGCTATTGGCAGGTCTCTGCCTATTTCATTCAAGCAAAGTATAGAGATATGCAATTTCATAAGGAACAAGAGCATAAATTATGCAAAGAATACCTTGAATGGGGTTGTTAATGAGGGCAGAGCAATTCCTTTCAAAAGATTCAACAAGGATGTAGGTCATAAGAAGAATATGGCTGCAGGGAGATACCCTAAAAAAGCTTCTAGTGAGATCCTGAACCTGATAAACAATGTTGAAGCTAATGCTCAATTTAAAGGCCTTAATACTTCGAATTTAGTCATAACACACATAAACGCAAATAAGGCATCTCTGGTCACGCATTTCGGGAGAAAAAGAAGCAGAAGGGCCAAGAGAACTAATGTGGAGATTGTTGTGCAGGAAAAAGCAACTGAGAAGAAGCAACCAGCAAAAAAAGCAGTTAAGGAAGAAGTAAACAAAAAATGATAGAAAGAAAATTTATCAGTCAGAAGATCAAGGAATATCAAATACAGGAATTTATAAGCAGCAGCCTAAAGAATGTCGGCCATAGTCATACTAAAATGGTGAAGACACCTCTTGGGGAAAAGATTGTTGTTTATGCTTCAAGACCTGGACTTATAGTAGGAAGAAAAGGGCAGAATATAAAAGAACTTACAAAAACGTTGAAAAAAAGATTTGAGCTTGAAAATCCCCAGATAGAGATAAGCGAAGTGGAAGATGTCAATCTGGATGCCAATATTGTTGCTGAAAGAATAACAGATTCATTGGAAAGATTTGGGCCGCAGAAATTCAAGGCAATAGGCCATAAGACAATGGAGAATGTTATGAGCGCAGGAGCTTTGGGTATTGAGATAATAATCAGCGGTAAGATACCAAGCAGCCGTGCCAAATCCTGGAGATTCTATTCAGGATACCTTAAGAAATGTGGAGATATATCAATTGTTGCTGTTGATAAATCACATACGCAGGCAAAATTAAAGACTGGGATTGTAGGGGTAAAGGTTAGTATAATGCCTCCTGGGACAAAGCTTCCAGATAAAGTTGAGCTTATCAAGGAAAAAGAAGAGAAAGTTGAGGAAATCGAAGACGAAAAAGAAACTAAAGAAGAGAGTGAGAAGGAAGAGAATAAACCAAAAACGAAGAAGAAGGCTGCAGCAAAAAAGAGTGAAAAGGATGAGTCTGCTGAAAAGAATGACGAGAAAGTAAAAGAAAATGAAGGCTAAGGAAATAAGAAGTTTGGATAAAAGCACAACTAATGAAAAGATCTTGGAGCTTAAGAAGGAGTTGGTTAAGATGAATGCACAGGTGGCAATAGGAACTGCTCTTAAAAATCCAGGACAGGTAAAGGAAGTAAAGAAGACCATTGCTAGGATGCTTACGATAGAAAATGAGAAAATGCAAAAAAGCGGGACAAAGAAGGACCCAGAAGGTGGTAAAAAGGCATGACTGAAATAGATCCAATAACTGGCTTACCAAAAGAGCTCGGTACGTGGGAAACAATCACAAAGGAAGGGCAGATAATAAAAATCTACCTCGAAAGGAAGAAATTCAGGAAATTTTCAACCATAATTGAAGGCATCGATGAGAAGGAGATAAGCCTCAAGGACCTTGCAAAAAAGCTTAAGGAGCAGTTTGCATGTGGCGGTACAGCAAAAAAGGGGAAGATAGAGCTGCAAGGTAACCACAAGGACAAAGTCAAGGGCTTTTTAGTCAAGATGGGTTTTGCCCCAGATACTATTGAGGTTAAATAATCATCAAAGAATATTGAAAAATGAACAGCAAAGAAAAAACAGCAAAAAAGGAACAAAAGAGCAAGAGCAAACAGGTAAGTGAAGGAATAAAACTCAGAGGCAGAATTTTTGTCGGAACCGTGACTGCCAGCAAGATGCAGAAAACTGTGACAGTAGAATGGGAAAGGAAAGGCTACCTGAAAAAATATGAAAGATATGAGAAAAAGAAAAGCAGGATTAAAGCCCATAATCCAGAATCAATAAGTGCGAAGGAAGGGGATATTGTTAGGATTATGGAATGCAGGCCATTGAGCAAAACCAAAAATTTTGTGGTTGTTGAAGTTTTAGGTAAGGAAAAAGGATTCAAAGAAAGAATGGAAGCTGAGGAAGAATCCAAATTTAAGAGAGAAGAGGAAAAGGAAGAATTGAAGAGCGATAATCAAGAGGATAAAGCAGAGGTGCAGGCATAAATGCAGGCTATAAAATCAAAGATAACAAAAGGAATTCCTGTAGGGACTCAACTGGAGACATGCGATAATTCAGGAGCTAAGCTCCTTAAGGTATTTACAGTTGTTGGAAGCAAGACTACAAAAGGGAAAAATCCTGCGGCAGGGGTTGCAGATCTTGTTGTGGCATCTGTCAGGAGAGGAAGACCTGATATGAGGAAACAAGTTGTTTTTGCAGTCATAGTCAGGCAGAAAAAAGAGTACAAAAGAGCTGACGGCACGAGAATAAAGTTTGAGGATAACAGTGCTGTTGTCCTTAAAGATGATAAAGGAAATCCAAAAGGAACTATATTCAAAGGAGCTATTGCTAAGGAAGTAACTGAGAGGTGGCCAGGTATTGCTAAGATAGCGAGTATTGTGGTATAATATTGTGCATGCCTGCACACTAGCGTATGGGGATATCTGAGATATCCCGAGACTGTTTCGTGCGGTAATGTAAAATCGGGCGCGTAAAAAATGAAAACAAAATTTTCAAGTTCGTGGATAAGGAGCAAACAATCTAGGAAACAAAGAAAGTACAGGCACAACGCTCCGCTGCATATAAAACAGAAATTTGTAGGCGCGCACTTATCAAAAGAGTTACGAGAAAAATACAAGAAAAGAAGCATAAATCTGAGAAAGGGGGATAGTGTTAAAGTTACGAGAGGGCAGTTTAGGGACAAAACAGGCAAGATTGATGAAGTTGATGTAAAAAAAACTCAAGTTTATGTTGGTGGAATCGAGATTGTAAAGAGAGATGGTACAAAAGCAAGATATCCGTTAAATCCATCAAATTTGATCGTGACTGAAGTTGACGTGAATGATAAAATGAGAAACAAAATTTTTGAGAGGAAGTAAAATGGCACACCTAAAAAGACACTTTGCCCCAAAAACCTGGCAAATAAAAAGGAAGGGCATAAAATCCATCACTAAGGCTAGTCCGGGCACTCATAAGAAAGCTATGTCTCTACCCATTAATGTCATCTTAAGAGATATTCTTGGTTACGCAGACAGCAACAGGGAAGTTAAATTTATACTTCAAAAAAGAGATGTAAAAGTTGATGGAATCACGAGAAAGGACCATAGATTTCCAGTAGGGTTATTTGATATCTTATCGTTAAACGATGCAGGTGAACATCTTAGGGTTGTTTTGGATAAAAAAGGAAAACTCTCTCTTGTTAAAATAGACAAAGGAGAAAGCAAGATTAAACCATGCAAGATTATAGGAAAAACTGCTGTAAAAGGTAAGGTACAATTGAACCTGCATGACGGCAGAAATATATTTGCAAAAGAAGAGGTATATAAGGTTGGGGATTCAATATTTTTGGATCTTGGGAAGAAAAATGATATCAAGGAAAAAATAAGTCTTGATAAGAATATTATGATATGCCTTACAGGCGGAAGGCACATTGGCCAGATAGGGAAAGTTCAGGATATAATCGGGAATAGAATCCTATACAACACAGAAACGGGAGATACTATTGAGACCCTAAAAGAATATGCATTCCCAATAGGGAAAGATAAACCATTGATAAAACTATCAGATTAAAATGAATCCGATGAGGCAGATAAGTGTGGAAAAGGTAACCTTAAACATAGGTGCAGGTAAAGATCAGACTAAGTTAGATAAAAGTGTCAAGCTTATTAACAATATCACAGGGTATAAGCCTGTCAAAACCTTTGCAAGAAAAAGAATCCAGGAATGGGGCCTGAGACTTGGACTTCCAATAGGGTGCAAGCTGACATTGAGGAAAGAAAAGGCAATAGAACTGTTAAAAAGATTGTTCGAAGCAAAAGATAATACCTTACAAGAGAGTAATATAGACAATGAAGGGAATATCTCATTTGGGATTGGAGAGTACATTGACATTCCAGGAGCAAAGTATGATCCAGATATAGGGATTATGGGCCTTCAAGTATGTATAACATTAAAGAGAAGCGGATTCAGGATAAAGACAAGAGCGTTGAAAAGAAGGGTCATACCAAAAAATCACAGGATAAAAAAAGAAGAAGCTATGGATTTTATGAAAAATAATTTTAATCTTAAGGTGGGGGAGTAAAAATGACTTACAGTAATTATAGGAAGGTATTCAAACAACTTAAAGCTAAACCGGTAAAACTGCAAAAATACATTAAACATAACACTCCTAAAAAAAGGAGTTGCGGAAAGGCAACGAAAAGGTGCCGTATGACTGGACGTATAAGCGGTCATATAAGCCAGTACGGCCTAGACTTATGCAGGCAGGCTTTCAGAGATACTGCAACTAAACTTGGTTTTAAAAAGTATAATTGAGGTTAAAAATGTCACTAAACGATCCATTGGCAAATGCATTATCATCTATTTTGACAGATGAGAAAGCAGGAAGAAAGGAAAGCATAATCAAACCTTCTTCAAAAATCATAAAGAAAGTCCTCGAAGTTATGAAAGAAGGCAGTTATGTTGGAGATTTTGAGGAGATGAAAGAGGCAGAAGGATCTGCATTAAAATTAAATCTCTTAGGCAACATAAACAAATGTGGTGTCACAAAACCAAGGCATAGCATAAAAAAGGACCAATTTGAAAGGTTTGAAGAGCGATATCTTTTAGCGAGAGATATGGGGATGCTGATTGTATCTACACCTATGGGCATTATTTCGCATGTAGAGGCAAAGAAAAAGAATGTTGGAGGAAAGCTTCTGGCTTATTGTTATTAAAGATGAAAGGCAAAGAGAAGAAAACTTTGAGAGTGGAAATAAAATTACAGGACAAAGTAAGTACGCAGCTAGAGGGAGATGTATTGACATTAAAAGGTACGAAAGGGGAAGCTAAAAGGGAGTTTTCAAATAAGAATATTACAATAGAGCATAAAGACGGTGCAATCATACTCACTGCTTCCAAATCAAATAAAGTGAATAAGAAAGTCATTAAATCATATGCATCCCATGTAAGGAATATGATGGATGGATGCTTAGAAGCACATAAGTATATGTTAAAGATATGCTCCGGGCATTTCCCGATGAACGTGGTTGTAAGTAATAATGAGCTAATTGTAAAAAATTTTCTTGGAGAAAAGGTCCCTAGAACACTTAAATTAAAGCCTGGCGCTGATGTAAAAGTGGAGGGTGATAATATTACTGTAGAAAGCCCGGTTAAAGAGATTGCCGGACAGGTAAGTGCAGATATAGAGCTTCTTACTAGAAGGACAGGATACGACGCAAGAATTTTCCAGGATGGGCTTTGGATAATTATGAAAGACAACAAGGAGATTAAATAGAAATGCTGCCTACAAAAGAACTGCTAGAGCTACGAAAGCAAATTAAGGACAAAAAACCTGATTTTATCAGGCAGGACACCCATAAAAAGAAAAGGCTGGAAAGAAGATGGAAACGGCCGACAGGATTACATTCGAAGATAAGATTGAAGCTTAAGGGCAGGGCAAGAGGAGTATCACAAGGATACAGGAGCCCAAAGAGTGTAAGAGGGCTATATAAGACTGGACTGGTGCAATCAAAAATTAGTTCATTGAAAGATATGGAGAGATTAGATTCGAAACAAAGCTGCATTATAATCTCATCGTCTTTAGGCAACAAAAAACGGTTGGGTATCTTGAAAAAAGCTAAAGAAAAAAGCTTTGTGATTTCAAATATAAAAAACACTGATGAGTTTATAAAAAAGATAGAAGAAGATATCAATTCAAGGAAAAAGAAAAAGGATGAATTAAAGAACAAGAAAAAAGATGTAAAAGAGGAAAAGAAAGAGGGAAAACTAACCGAAAAAGTAAGTGATGATGGTAAGAAAGAAGCAGAGAAAAAAGAAAAAGACAAGGTTTTGACTAAAAAAGGAAGATAAAATGCAATTAAAGATACAAAAAAGGCTTGCCGCGCAGTTGTTGAAAGCGTCTGAAAATGACATTTGGCTAGATTCAAATAGGTTGGACGAGATAAAAGAGGCTATAACAAAGGCAGATATAAAATCCCTAATAAAAGATAAAGCCATTAAGAATAAAAAAATTAGGGGAATTTCAAGATACAGGATCAGGCAGAGAAAACAACAGAAAAGTAAGGGAAGAAGGGGTGGTGCAGGATCTACAAAAGGTGGCAAGCGGGCAAGATTAAGTAAAAAAAGAAAATGGATTAACAGTGTCAGGATACAAAGAAAGTTTTTGCAGAATCTCAGAGACAAAGAAGTTATTGATGTATCTTCTTACAGGTCTTTGTACATGAAAAGTAAAGGTGGGTTTTTCAGGAGTAAGAGACACATAAAACTATTCATAGAAGAACGTGGGATTAAAAATGAAAAAACAAATCACTGATTTATTTTTTCAATGTAAAAATTTGAGGAAATTTTAACGAATGAAAAAAACTAAGATTTATACTCTACAGTTAAGAAGAAAGCGGGAAGGATCTACTAATTACAGGAAAAGACTTAAGATACTTGCGTCCAGAAAGCCAAGACTTGTAGTCAGGAGATCATTAAAGAATATACAAGCCAGCATAACAGAATATGATAAAAAAGGGGATTTGGTTAGAGTCTCTGCTCATTCGTCCAGCTTAAAAAAAATTGGGTGGAAATATAATTCCGGAAATTTGCCTGCGGCTTATCTGGTTGGGTTTTTACTAGGAAAGCATGCCGGTGAAAAGTTTGGAGAAATTATTTTTGATATAGGCCTTAATAAATCCATAAAAGGTTCCAGAATATATGGAGTTTTGACTGGAGCTTTAGATGCAGGATTGAAAATACCTCATAGCAAAGAAATCCTTCCAAGCAAAGAGCGAGTTATGGGAAAACACATAGCAGATTATGGAGTGACATTAAAAAAAGATGAAGTATCATTTAAAAAACAATTTGGATTTTATGCAAAGAACAATACAGATCCAGTAGATATTGTCAAAAATTTTGAAGAAGTAAAAAATAACATCGATAAAAAATCAACTAAATAAAATGGCAGAAGATAAATCAAATAGGGATAAAGGTAAGGGCCCTTCTAAAAGGGGCAAGGCTAATTGGAATAGGGGAAACAGGGTGGACAAACCCAAAGAATTCGATAAAGAAGCGTGGAAACCAAAAACATCCCTTGGAATGAAAGTGAAGACTGGAGAAATTGATAATATAGACCATATACTGGACAATAGGTTAAAAATTCTGGAACGTGAGATTGTGGATATACTGATGCCAGATTTAACCACAGATCTTCTGCTTGTTGGACAATCAAAAGGTAAGTTTGGCGGCGGCCAGAGGCGTGTTTTCAGACAAACACAAAAGAAAACACAGGAGGGAAACAAGCCTAAATTCGGAACTTTTGCGATAGTTGGTAATGGTGACGGTTACGTGGGCATAGGTTATGGCAAGAGTAAAGAAACAGTACCTGCAAGAGAAAAAGCCACAAGAAATGCAAAACTGAATATAATTAAGATTATCAGAGGAAATGGCTCGTGGCAGGATGTCAGTTCTGAGCCTAATTCAATCCCTTTTGCCATTGAAGGTAAATGCGGCTCTTCGAAGATAAGACTTATTCCAGCTCCAAGAGGCACTGGATTATGCATAGAAGGGGAATGTGGTAAAGTCCTTAAGATTGCAGGCATAAAGGACATATGGTCCGAGACTTTTGGCCAGACTGGTACAAAAACAAACCTAATCTGGGCTTGTTTCGATGCTCTTAAGAAACTTTCTGATGTGAAAATACAAAAAGAAACTGCTGAAAAACTAGGTGTCGTAGAAGGGAAGGGTGTATCACAAGATGAATAAGGAGAATAAGGAAGAAAACGCTAAAGAAGAAGTTGGCAAAAAAGCAGCAGAGACTTCTGAAAGGTTTGCAATTGTTAGGGTTAGAGGAGTTACTGGAATAAAATATGATATTGATGGTACTCTTGAAAAGCTGAATTTGCATAAAAAAAATTATTGTGTTGTTGTTCCAAAGAATGCCAGCTATGTCGGCATGATTAAAAAAGTTAAGGATTATGTCACGTGGGGAGATATAGATGAGAAGACATATGGTGCTTTAGCAGACAAAAGAAAAGCTGGATCAAAGAAAGTCTTCAGATTAAACAGCCCGAGAAAAGGATATGGAAGAAAAGGGATAAAAGCTTCGTTTCAAAATGGAGGGGCTTTGGATTATAGAGGAGATAAGATTAATGATCTTATAATGAGGATGATTTAAGTGACAGTAAATAAAAGAAAGAAAGTTTCAAGGTATAGGGGAAGTATGACTCATGGAGGAGGCTCTAAAAAAAAGCGTAGAGGTTCCGGAAATAGAGGAGGTAAAGGAATGGCTGGAAGTGGTAAAAGATCAGATAGTAAAAAACCTTCTATATGGAAACAAAAATATTTTGGGAAACATGGATTTACAAGCAAAAATAGAAGAGACATTAAGGCAGTAAATATAGATTATTTAGATGAGAATATATTAAGACTGCCAAAAGATATAGTGAACAAAGAAAATGACTCATTTTCTGTTGATCTTGGGAAACTAGGCTTTAACAAACTTTTAAGCAAGGGAAAAGCATTAAATAAATACAAAATAAAGATTCCTCACGCTTCCAAGAAGGCCGTTGAAAAAATAAAAAATAGCGGTGGGGAAGTTATCCTATTAAAATAAATTTTGCACTAAAATGTCTATTTGGAAATCTATTTTAAATAATTTGCCGGAAGTTGAGGCTCCATCTCAAAAATTCTTGTCATTTAAAGAGAAGTCTAAGTGGACTCTGATTGTTTTGGTTATCTTCTTTATTCTTGGAGTAATGCCTTTGTTTGGCCTGGGACAAAACCAATTAGAGAGGTTCCAGTTCTTTTCGGTCATTCTTGGAGCTGAATTTGGAAGCATCATCAGCTTGGGAATAGGCCCTATAGTTACTGCCTCTATTGTATTGCAACTGCTTAATGGATCCGGGATTTTGAAGCTTGACCTTACTCAACCTGAGGGGAAAAAGACCTTTCAGGGGCTGCAAAAGTTGATGGCTATATTTTTTATAATATTTGAGGCTGCAATTTTTGTTTTGATGGGTGGTTTGTCACCTGATGCCGGATTTATTGGCACACCCATATACGGTCAACTTCAGCTAATCTTGATTTTTCAGCTTTTCTTAGGGGGCATAATGATCTTATTTATGGATGAGGTTGTCAGCAAGTGGGGCTTTGGTTCAGGTATAGGATTATTCATAGCTGCAGGTGTCAGCAAAGGAATATTTGTGCAGGCTTTTAACTGGCTTCCGGGGCCTAGCGGCATAGCAGGCTTGACTTATTCTGCCGGTGCGGTTCCTGCACTATTCCAGAGCCTGGCTGCAAGGGATCCTGTAACTGCAGGAATTATGGTATCTGCCTTGCTGTTTACTGCTTTAGTTTTTGTTATGGTTGTTTTTGCCCAGGCAATGAAAGTAGAAATACCTTTATCCTTTGGTATGGTTAGAGGTCATGGTGTTCGCTGGCCACTGTCCTTTTTTTATACAAGCGTTATACCTGTGATATTAGTCTCTGCGCTTATAGCAAATTTTCAATTATTGGGAAGTTTTCTTGACAATAGGGGAATTCCATTGTTAGGTACTTTCAATGCTTTAGGACAGCCAAGCAGCGGATTTGTTTATTGGGTACAGCCAATAAATCTGGTAAGGTCCATTATTCAACAGCAAACTCTCTTTATTGGAATGGCTCCATATCTACAGGCTTTAGTTTATGTACTGTTTCTTATGCTAGGAGCTATGGTGTTCAGCATTTTCTGGGTCCAAACTGCAGGGATGGATGCAAGGAGCCAAGCGAAACAGATGATGTCCTCAGGATTGCAGATTCCGGGATTTAGACGGGATGAAAGGGTTCTTGAAACACTTCTGAAGAGATATATCTGGCCTTTGACAATAATGGGAGGACTGTCTGTCGGATTTTTAGCTGGATTTGCAGATATAACCGGGACTTTGAGTTCTGGTACTGGTATTTTGCTGGCAGTAATGATTATATATAAGCTATACGAAGAGATTTCAAAACAACACATGATGGACATGAATCCGATGATGAGAAAGTTTATGGGTGGCGGGTAAATGGGCTTTGAAAATATATTAGACCCTATTTTTTCGCCCTTGCTCAATCTCCCTACTCTTTGGGCTGTAATTATACTGTCTTTCTTGATTTCGTTGGTTATAACTGTTGTTTACAAGTACACTACAAATCAAGATCTGATGAAGCGATTAAAGGAAGAGATGAAAGAGTTCCAAAGGGAAGTCAAAGAATTGAAGAAAGAACCTGATAAGGCTATGGCAGTTCAAAAAAGAGCTATGCAGACTAATATGAAATACATGATGCAATCTATGAAGAGTACTTTGTATTCAATACTTCCAATAATAATAATTTTCAGCTGGATGAGTGCGAATTTTGCTTATGATCCTATCACAGCAGGAAAAGATTTTACAACTACTGTAACTTTTGATAAGAACGTCAAAGGGGCAATAGAATTAAGTGTTCCTGAGGGAATTATAGTTGATGGGAGCGAAATAAAAGAAATCAAGGATGGGCAGGTTAAATGGATCTTAAATGGTGAAAATGGAGAATATCTTCTTGAGTATATTTTTGATGGGGAAAAATACAATAAGGAAGTTTTAATTTCTGAGAATAAGTACAAGGAGCCAATAAAGAGGGTAAATGACGGTGTTGTAAAAACCATTGAGATTGAACACGAACCTAAGAAACTGCTTAACCTCTTTGGCTGGAAGATAGGGTGGCTGGGAAGCTATATAATATTCTCAATACTGTTTAGTATCATTATAAGGAAGATCATCAAAGTCTATTAAGTTTTTTCTAACATGCCTTGATATTGCTTGCTTTAATGGAATTTCTTGCACAAAGCTCTATAGAATCGTCAGTTTTTACTTTTGGGAAGAATTGAATCTGCTTTATAGCTCCATAAGCGCTAAGGTCATACTTTATCGAATTGTCTTTAATATCTCGGAGTTCTCCCTTTTTGATTGAAAAATCGTTGAAGTCCAGCAGTTTCGTTCCTTTTTCTCCAGTAACCCATATGCCAAGCCCATCAATGTTTTTGCTTCCATCATTATCAATGATGAAGTTGATGTAAGCGTTTTCCCCCTGTCCAGAATAACATATTTGTGAATCCCCTACGTTCCTTATTTTCATGCTTATACCTGTGCAGATGTCGCCGGGCTTTGCAATGTCAAGGTTTCTTCCCCAGTTAAGCACCACAGAGCCAAGAGCTACAGCAAAAGAAATTAGCAAAACTGTTGCTATTAACGGACTTACACCTCTTTTATCGTATCTAGCTCTCATTGTCCTAAGAGTTCCAATGGTCTTGTTTTATATATAAAGATTTCTATACTAAATGGTAAGATTTTTTAGGCAAAAGATTTATAAAAGGATTTTGATTTCCAAAGAGCATGTCAGAACCATACAAAAGGTCCAGAAGCCTGAGGAGATTGCAGATAAAAGTTCCTGGTGGACAGACTAAATCTCATTATAGGGAAAGAAAGCACAAGTTAGGCAGATGTCATGTTACTGGACAGACTTTAAAGGGTGTTTTAAGAGAAAGGCCGGATGATATGAAGAGATTTTCTAAATCGAAGAAAAGGCCTTCCAGACCGTATGGGGGAAACTTAAGTTCTAGTGCTATGAGGGACGTTTTCAAAAAAAAGACAAGAGAATAATCTCATGGGGTTTTGGCGACAGATCCTAAAAAATTGAGATTGGAGAAATAAAATGATTGAAGTTGGAAGATTATGTTTAAAGATTGCTGGCAGAGATGCTGGCTTAAAGTGCGTTATTGTAGATATTCTTGATGATAAGCTCGTGTTAATAGATGGCGAGACTAGGCGTAGAAAATGTAATATCCTACATATTGAGCCTTTGAAAGACATGATAAAAATAAAGAAAAATACTTCTCACGAGGATATAAAGAAAGAATTCGAGAAACTTGGCTTAAAAGTCATGGAAACGAAGCCAAAACAAAAAACAGAAAGGCCAAGGAAGAAAAGAAAGACTCCTGATCAGTTAAGGGAGCAAAAAGAAGAGAAGAAGAAATTAATGGATATTTTCAAGAGAAAGAAAGAAGAGGAAAAAGTTGAGAAGAAAGAAGGTTCCAGCCTAGAAGAGAAAGCGGGCTTGGTTGAAGAGAAAAAGGAAGTTAAGACAAAAGAAAAAAGTAAAGAACCTAAAAAAGTTAAAAAGGAAGACTCTAAGAAAGAGACAAAAACAGTTAAGAAGTAACAATCTCATATAACTCTGTCAGATTCAGCTCAAAAGCAGATACCGGAACTTCTAATTCCCAGTTTTGCAGAACTATAGGATTTAACTCTCCTATATAAGCTATTTTCTTCCCGTTTACTATGACTCTTGCGACTCTTCCTGGAATAAAAGAACTATGTTCAACCTCTGCTATTTGATATTTTAATCCTAAACTTCTGAATAAATAATCAAGGATTTGCCTGACTTCTGTGTAGTCTGTGTTTTCTGAGGCTATTGCAACAGCTAACCTCTGATCTTCTCCTATATTTGTATCCGAGCTGCTGTCTTTTTTGAAGACTGTCCCTATTGTGAATATTTTTTGCGGGTACTCGTGGTGTTTATTATTGTTCAGTATCTCCATCAATGAGGGTACAATCCAGGCTCTTAGCATATCATAATCAGAAGATATTGAGTTTGCAAGCCCAATCAATTGCAGCTGTGCATTCATCTTTTTGCATTGGAATTCTTTATTGGTGAGATTGTAAGTGCTGGTTTCCATCAAATCAAGACCTATCAATAAGGAAGATATCTTGCTCTTGAAGATTTCAAACTTGTCTTCCTGGGCAATTGTTGCTACATTGGGTATTGTGGAATGGAAGTTTTCATAACCATATGCTATTGCTATGTCTTCTGCTAAATCTGATTGATGGATTATATCTGTCCTGTAAGCAGGTATCAGGACTTTTTTGTTCCTGTAGCCATAACCCATTCTTTCGAAGAGCTTTTTGATTTCACTTTCTTTAAGGCTGAGCCCAAGTAATTTATTTATGTAATCAATGTCTACTTTCATCTCTTCTGGCCTTAGGTCTGGTGTTGTGTATTTTTTGCTTCCATAGGCTAATTCCATTGAATATACTTTTCCACCCATCTCATATAATGAGGTTACGATCATGTTAAGGCATTTCTTCAAGACATTGAAATCAAATCCTGAGCATTCTATGAAAATTTCTTTGGTGTTTTCATTTATCTTTCCAGTCTTATGGGAATTTATTATTGGAGGTACTGAAAGTACTTCATTATTAGCATCTCTGAAAACAGGAAATTTTTTCATTCCTTTCAGTAGAGGTCCATAAGCTCTTCCAGCTGGGTGCTTATCAAGGATTTCTAACATATTCATTTTTTTATTGGATTCTAGTGGTTGGAATACTATGTCTTTTGGGTTTTGTGCCAGAAATTTTATCGGAGTCTTTATTTTTTCGAATGGGTAGATTCCTATGGCTGCCTTTTTTCTGTTCCTTCCATAGGTTATATGCAATTTTTCCTGTATATCTATGACTTCCTTAATCTTTTCATCATCAAAATGCATATCCTTAACTATAGCGCAAGCTGTGTATGGTCTTACATCTGCTACAGATCTGTCAACAATCATCTTTTCTTTTGAGTTTTCAGCTTTGTATTGCCTTAATCCTGTCTTTGTGCCTGTAAAAGATGAGAAAGCTCTGGCAAGTCCTTGAACAGAAAGTAAATCCGGTCTGTTGGGGAATATCTCTACGATAATCTCTTTTTCATTTACATCTTCCAGGTCTGTACCAAGCATTGATATTCTGTCCTTTAGTTTTTCTATTGGGAGCTTTTTTCCAGCAAGTTTTTCGAAGACTTTTTTGTTGATGTTTATTGTTGGCATTTTCTTTTTATTTCATCCAGATTTTTGATTCTTTTAATTGTTTCAAATCATTCTTGTAGACATCTCTTACATCTTTGATATTGTAATACTCCATTATGGTCCTTTCCATGCCAAGACCCCATGCAAGCACAGGAACTTCCATTCCCAGTAGAGGTTTGACCATTTCCGGCCGGAATATTCCAGATCCTCCTAACTCGACCCATTGTTTTTTTACAGGATGCCATACATCCACCTCTGCAGATGGTTCTGTATAAGGAAAATGAGCAGGTCTTATCCTCACATCAGGAAATCCCATCTTTGCAAAGAATTCTTTTAGGTAACCTTTAAGATTCTTGAAGTTTGCATTTGGATCGACAACAATCCCCTCTACTTGTATAAACTCAAATAAGGATTTCCATGATAAGGTTTCGTTTCTGAATACTTTTCCTACTGAGAAAAATTTTGCAGGTAAATCTTCTTTCTTTAATTTTGCTAATGTTTGTGCGGATAGGACTGTTGTGTGTGTCCTTAGTAAGTTTTCCTTTGCTATATCTTCTGACCAGTTATATTGCCAACCTTTGCTTCCTGTTGTATAGCCGTTTTCATGTGCAGCTTTTACTTTTTTTACAAATTCTTTCGGAAGTTTTCCATGTTTTGGGTCTTTAATGTAGAAAGTATCCTGCATATCTCTTGCCGGATGATCTTGTGGCACAAACAAAGCATCTAAGTCCCAGAAAGAGGTCTGGACATTATTGCCAGTCATTTCCTTGAAACCCATGTCAAGCCATATACGTTTTATGTATTGAATAGCTTGGTTGACAAAATGCTGTTTCCCTCCAGAAATATTTGGTACGTTGATTTTTACATCATAGCTTCTCAGTTTCTTGTTCTTCCATTCTCCTGACTTTAAAGATTTTGGAGTTAATCTATCTAATATGTCTTTTTCTTTTATCCCGTGCTGTATAATTTTCTTTCCTATCTCTGTCAGTTCTGCAGTTATTATTTTTACAATGCTGACTTTTATAACTTTATTTCGTTTCTTTAAATTTTCGAATAAAAGTTTATCTAGGTCTACTAATTCAGAAGTATTCATTGGAAATTTCTTTTTTAGAAATTCTTGTTCTGGATAAGGTTCGTCGTGGATTTTTCTTCCATTATCTGTAATTGAAATGATTAATTCTTTGTCTTTTTTGATTTCTATTGCGTTTTTGGATTTGAGAATCCCAAGGCTTATGCCCAATTCCTGTTTGCTTAAATGAGATCTTTTTTCAATAATACTTAAGGGTGTTGGGTGTTTTATTTCTCCCAAAAAATTTCTTTCTGGTAAGCCATTTGCTCTATACTTTAGTCCATTTTCATCAAGACTAATAGCCTCTTTTAATGCCTTATTTACCCTGATGATTTTTTTATTTTGAAGCCATTGCAACGCTCTCATTACCTCAACTTTCTGCAATCCTGTTTTTTCAGCTATTTTTTCGAATGAGTTTGTCTCTTTTAAAACAGGAAGCACTTTCCTCTCAAAAGTGTGTAAAGTTGATATTGTCTTGTCTATTTCCATATTGACTAGAAAGGATTAGAATTAATTTAAATATATTGTTGTTTTAGGGGAAAATAAGGATTATTTATTTCTTCTTAAGCTCTTTCTGCAGCTTATCCCAGTCATCCAAAAATTGTTTTATACCTTTATCTGTTAATTTATGGTTGAACATCTCCTGGAATACTTTGTAAGGCATTGTAGCTATATCTGCACCCATCATAGCTACTTCCTTGACATGCTCTGTATTTCTTATGCTTGCTGCAAGAATCTGGCTCTTGAATCCATAGTTATCATAAATTGTCCTTATCTCTTTTATTATGTCTGTGCCTTTTTCTCCTATGTCATCCAATCTCCCAAGGAAAGGGCTTGTAAGGTAAGTTCCTGCTTTTGCTGCTAGTAAAGCCTGGTTTGCTGAGAAAATTAATGTGGTGTTGATTTTTATTCCTGATTTTGACATAATCCTGCAGGCTTTCATACCTTCAGGAGTCATTGGAACTTTTATTACGATGTTTTTGTGTATTTTTGCAAATTCTTTTCCTTCTTTGATCATTCCTTTTGAGTCTAAAGAGATAGTTTCCGCGCTTATTGGGCCGTTGACTATCTTTGCTATTTCTCTTAGCGTTTCAACGTAATCGCGACCTTCTTTCATGATTAATGTTGGATTTGTTGTTACGCCGTCTAGTGGAATTATGTCGTTTGCCGTCTTTATATCTTCGACGCTTGCTGTATCTAGGAATAATTTCATTTTTGTATATCAATTAGTTTTTCTTTTTAATAACTTTTCCTACTTTCTCTGCAACATGCTTTGCACTTAAGCCATATTTGTCGTACAATTCCTCAGGCTTTCCAGATTCTGCATATTTGTCTTCTACACCAATCCTTTTCATTATGCATGGGTAATTTTCTGACAGAACTTCTGCAACTGCGCTTCCCAGGCCTCCTATTATATTATGGTCCTCTGCTGTTATTACGCAATTTGTCTTTTTTGCTAAATCTATGATTAATTTTTCATCAATAGGTTTTATTGTATGGATGTTGACAACATAAATGTCAATCTTATCTTTCTTTAAGATTTCTGCTGCTTTTAATGATTCGTGAACCATGGTTCCTGTTGCAAAAATTACTGCGTCATTTCCCTTTCTTAGTATCTCTCCTTTTCCTATTTTGAATTTGTAATTTTCATTGTGGATAATTGGTAATGGATTTCTTAATAATCTCATAAAGCTCGGACCGTTATAATTTGCAAGAGCATGGACTGCCTTTTTTGTTTCTGTATAATCACAAGGTTGTATAACTACCATATTTGGCAATGTCCTGTAAATAGAAATATCTTCTATTGCCTGTGCGCTTTTGCCGTCTTCTCCTGTATGTATTCCTGCATGGCTTCCTGCAAGCTTTACATTTAACTTATTTCTTGAGACAATGTTTCTAACAAATTCAAATGCCCTCTCAGTAAAAATTGCGAAAGTACTGGCAAAAGGTATTTTACCCGATACTGAAAGCCCTGCTGCAATTCCGACAAGGTCCTGCTCTGCGATTCCTGCAGTGATGTACCTATCAGGAAATTGCTTTCCAAAACTTTCTGCTTTGGTTGAATCTCCAAGATCCGCATCTACTACAACTACATGAGGGTTTTTCTTCCCTATCTCTACTAATGCGTCTCCGTATCCTTCTCTTGTTGCTTTTTCCTCAGTCATTTTTATTTAACTCTTCCATTGCTTTTTCGAATTGCTCGTCGTCAGGAGCTTTGCCGTGAAATTTGTGATTCAGTTCCATAAAGGACACTCCTTTTCCTTTGATCGTATTAGCTACTATCATCACTGGTTTTCCTTTTACATCGTCGGCTTTGTCGAGAGTGTTGATAATTTCCCTCATATCATGGCCATCAATATCAAAAACATGGAAGTTAAATGCTTTCCATTTATCCGGTGCAGGGTCTATGTTCATTACATCTTTTGTTTTTCCGGTTTCCTGTACTTGGTTCTTATCAAGAATAACGACTAGATTGTCAAGCTTATGGTGGGCAGCGGCCATGGCAGCTTCCCAGACAGCTCCTTCTTGTGCTTCTCCATCTCCTATTAAAACATAAACCTTGTAATTTTTCTTGTCAAGCTTTCCGGCTATAGCGATGCCGTTTGCAAAGCATACCCCTTGTCCTAAACTACCACCAGCAAAATCAACTCCAGGAACTTTAAGTTCTGGGTGTCCTTGCAAGCGACTATTTATTTTTCTGAATGTCTCTAATTCTTTTTTCGGGAAGAATCCTTTCATAGCAAGAGTTGCATAGTAACCAGGAGATGCATGCCCTTTGCTTAACACAAACCTGTCACGATCTTCCCAATGTGGTTTTTTTGGGTTTGTGTTTAGTTTGTAGAAATATAATGCTGCTAGAATGTCTGCTTCAGATAAAGAACCACCGGGATGACCCGATTGTGCACGGTGCGTTATGATTATTGATTCTTTTCTTATCTCGTTTGCTATTTTCTTTAATTCCTTGGT
Source organism: uncultured Methanosarcinales archaeon (assembly GCA_964469645.1). Classification (GTDB taxonomy): domain Archaea; phylum Nanobdellota; class Nanobdellia; order Woesearchaeales; family GW2011-AR4; genus JACPJP01. The sequence continues at coordinate 63,415 of CAYXZV010000004.1, forward strand.
TTTATCTTTATCCATTTTGAAAATACTAGAAATATTAATACTATTTATTTTATAAGTCTTTTGTTTAGTAATTTAAAGAAAATAAAAAAAAATCAGTGTTTCTTGAGCGCTTCGGCTGCTGGTTTCATACTCTTCCAAGCGATATTGAATAAGTTCTCTAATGCGCTTGAAAAGAATGGAGTATTTACCCATATGCCAACATCATATGTTGGGTGTACAGAGTTGTCGTCCATTATCATAAAGATGATTTCTTTTCCATCAACAATTACGAACCTGGCTTTTGAGTCTATGTTCCTAACCTCTGCAACTCCGGATATGTCTTTTACTGCTGCTGCTGTTTCTTTTGTCAGGGGTGCTGCTATCTTTATTTTTACACCGCGCTTCTTTAATCTCTCGAAAGTTGGCTTAAAGCCCTCTATCTTTCTTATTAAACCTTGGCTTGTAGTCATTATAGATACAGATTCTTCTGCATTTCTAATGGTCAATTCAAGATGGTTGTATAGATTATGTCGCCCCTTTAAAGAACCAGAAAGATCTGCTGGCTCTACAAGCTCGATACCTTGTGTGTGGAGAGTATTTAATTCGTCTATGACCTCTGTCTTCTTAAGATCCTCAAGTTTTGTTATTTGCTCTTTTGCATCCTCGTTAACATTTTTCTTAACTCTTTCCAAGACCTCTTTAGGAGGTACTGCGAGGTATTTGATCGGTTTGCCTAGCTTCATAACGACAAAACCTTTCTTTTCTAAACTTTCAAGAACATCGTAGCTTCTACTTCTTGGTACGTTAGCTATATCTGATAACTCTCCTGCTGTTGAAACTCCTCTAGAGAGTAAAGCTGTCCATATCTTAACTTCATACAAATTTAAAGAAAAATACCTTCTCAGTTTGCTTAAAAATTCTTCTTTTACTATCATTAAACCCACCCCTTTTTTAATTAATAGGGGACGAATGAATTGATACTACTATTAATATGTTACGGTTTTTTACCCCAGTGCAGTACTTTCATTGATTATTAGGTATATTATATTTTAACTGCACAGTAAAAAAATATTAAATAGAACTTATATTTAAACATTTGCAAAATTATTTGATTTTTCCTTTTTCCAGCATTTTAACAACACTTGGATCTGCAAGAGTTGATATGTTGCCGTATTCTTTTGTTCCTTTGGCAATCTCTTTAAGAACGCGCCTCATTATTTTTCCAGATCTTGTTTTTGGTAATTCATCTGCGAATTGTATTTTTTCCGGTTTGGCTATATGTCCCATATTATCTGCGACATGGGCTATGATGTCTTTTTTTAATTTGTCTGTAGGTTTTACACCTTTTTTCAATGTAACGAAAGCATAAATCTCCTGACCTTTTATTTTATCAGGTATTGGGACAACTGCGGATTCTGCGACTGCTTTATAGCTGACGATATGACTTTCTACTTCTGCTGCCCCAATCCTATGACCTGCGACTTTTATTACGTCGTCAATCCTCCCCATTATCCAGAAATATCCATCTTTATCTTTTCTTGCGCTGTCACCTGCGAGATAAATATTTTTGAATTTTCCAAAATAAGTTTCTTTGTATCTTTTTGGATTGCGCCAGACAGTCCTCAACATTCCAGGCCAGGGTTTTTTTATTACTAAATAGCCCCCTTCATCAACATTTGTTTTTGATCCGTCATCTCTAAAAACATCTGGGACTATTCCCGGGAAAGGTAATGTTGCTGAGCCGGGCTTTAATGGAGTTTCTCCAGGCAAAGGTGTGATTAAAATTCCTCCGGTTTCTGTCTGCCACCAGGTATCAACTATAGGGCAATGTTTGTTTCCGATTACATCATAATACCACATCCATGCCTCTGGGTTTATCGCTTCACCAACTGTTCCCAATAGTCTTAAACTTTTCAGGTTGCAAGAATTTGGCCATTTATCACCATGTTTCATCAATGCCCTTACAGCAGTCGGTGCTGTGTAGAAAATTGTTATTTTGTATTTCTCAACTATTTTCCAGAACCTGTCCGGGTTTGGGTACGTTGGGCCGCCTTCATACATTATAGTTGTTGCGCTGTTTGATAAAGGTCCATAAATTATGTAACTATGTCCTGTAATCCAACCGATGTCCGCAGTGCACCAGTAAACATCATTTTCTTTTATGTCAAAAACCCATTTGAAAGTCTGGTAAGCATAAAGTAGGTAGCCCGCTTGAGTATGCAAGACTCCTTTTGGCTTTCCTGTTGTGCCAGAAGTGTAAAGAATAAATAATGTATCTTCAGAATCCATTTTTTCTGCTGCGTATTGGTCTTTAATTTCTGGATTTGACATTTCGTCATGCCACCATATGTCTCTCGATTTTTTCATAGTAACTTTATTTTTGCATCTTTGCACAACTATGACTTTTTTTACTGAAGGGCAATCTTCAAGCGCTTTGTCTACATTTTTCTTTAATGGAATTATTTTTCCATTCCTAAAACTACCGTCGGATGTTATGACCATTTTTGCTTCACAATCCTGGATCCTATCTTTTAATGATGTTGAAGAAAACCCACCAAAAACTATGGAATGTATCAGACCCATCCTTGCGCAAGCAAGCATTGCTATAGCAAGCTCAGGTATCATTGGCATGTATAAGCAGACTCTGTCTCCTTTTTTTAAATTGTGATTTCTAAGAACATTGGAGAATTTTGAAACTTCTTTGAGCAATTCAGAATATGTATAGGTTTTTGTCTGCCCGTCTTCTGCTTCCCAGATTATTGCTGCTTTGCTTCCTTTTCCTTCTGCTATATTCTTATCAAGGCAGTTGTAGCAAACATTTATCTTTCCTCCTTCAAACCATTTATAGGTATCGTTATTTTTTCTTAGAACTGTTTTCCATTTCTTGAACCAATGCAGCTGCGTTGCTTTTTCTGCCCAGAATTTTTCTGGATTTCTTATTGATTCTTTGTAGATTTTTTTGTATTCTTGTAAAGTTTTAATATGGGCATTTTTACTGAATTCTTTAGAAGGATTAAATATTCTCTTTTCTTTCAAGACTGAGGTGAAATCTTCTTTCATGATGCTGTCCTTTTTATTATAAGATATAAACTTTTTGTCAATAATTTATCTTGTACCTTAGAATTGCTGCTATTCCCCCTAATCCATCCAGTTTTTTTCCGGCTTCGTGATCTGAACTTACTATGAGGATGTCTCCTTTTGTGCTATCGACAGTTTTCATTATCATTTCTATAGTTTCGTATTTATCTTCCATTCTTTTTTTGTGTATAAAGTTATCTGTTATCAACAATAGTTTTACTGCTCCCGCATCTGATGCATTTTTTGTCTCTTTCAAACCGTAAGATGCTAGGTTGTTTTTTGATATTTCTGTAAAAAGTTCCTCGACAAATTTGAATTCTTTGGAAATTCTATCTTGCTTCAGCGCATTCTCTGTTTCCGGCCTCTTTAATACCTCATTTATTGCATTTTCACCGACAGAAGAACATGTTGCGAGAATTATTTTGCTTTTTAGGTTTTCATCATTAATTTCTTTCATCAGTTCTTCCTTCCAGAAAGCGGGGCTTGCGAGAATTATTTTGCTTAAGCTGTATCTTTTGTCGTATTCCTCTAATTGTTTTAAGAGTTCCTTGTAAAAATTAGATTCTACCTGCTTTACATCTGCTTTTTTTACTACAGTTCCTTTGATATTTGTAAGCAACTGGTAGCCATATTTTTTCATTAATGCGAAATATGCTTCCTCGCGATCGTGCACGCAGATCAGTATTTTAGCTGCTTTCTCTTTACTAGCTTCTTTTAGCTTATCAATCTGGAACTTGAGCCATTTCTGTTTTTTTACTGTTATTATTGAGTTTTCTTCTATGCTGAAAGTATGATGGGAGCCTAAAGGAACATCTTCCGGAGCTTCTTTTATGGTTCCAGAGACTCTTAATATGTTTGAAGTCTTGCTGAACTCAACCTTTTCTACCTGCATAAGAAGAAAAATAGATTTTTTTGCTATTTTTTGCTTTCTTTGGGTTTCCTGGCCTATCTTTATTTTTCTTAGTGTTTTTCCTTTGACAAGGTCATTTGTTTCTATTATCTGGTTCAGGTACCATAAGTCGTCCATGTTCTCTATTTTTATCTTTACGATTCCTTTTTTGAAATCCGAATGAAGTAGTTTCATAATGAGTTGTATTTTTCGATACATTTAAACAATGAAAATCTTTCGATTTTCAAGCTTAAATGCCCGAAAATGTCATAGACATTTTCGATACATTTAAATATTATGCTATTCATTTTTTACACAAAAGTAGGTATAGTTATAAAAGGTGATAATTGGTGAGAAAAGCCCAGGGAGGTCTTAATGCTGCTATCTTGGTAGCTGTAATTGCTGGCTTAATAATTCTATATATCTTATTTTTACCGGAAGCTGAAAGGGAAGCTTTGCTCGAGAATAAAAGCATCGACAGTGTTTCAGGTGGAAGTTCCAGTAGTAGTGGTGGTGATTTTCTGTTAAGAGAATTTCCTGGAAGATTAGATAATGTTGAAGGGGTACTTGACAAAACAATCCCAAACATATTTTTATTTGAGACAACGAATGCGAAAGAGCTCGAGAGCATTAATCCTCTGATTGTAAGGAACGGCTGGTTTGATGAAAAGAAAAGGTCTGTCAGTTTTGGCATAGATGATCTGGAGAATACCGATAATATTATTCTATCTTTTAATGCGAAAGAACATGAAGGCATCCTGACAATTAAGCTGAATAATGAGATTATTTATGAAAATGAAATTGTATCTCAGAGTGTTGCTCCGATAAGGTTGAATGAAAATTTACTTACTGAATCTTCTAATACTCTGGAGTTTAGTGTTTCCTCTGTAGGGGCCAGATTCTGGAAAACGAATGAGTATAGCCTTGATGGAATAAGGATCATAGGAGACATAACTGATAGGAGCAAGCAGGAAAGTAGGAATGTTTTTACGTTAACATCTACAGATGTGTTTAATATTGAGAGAGCTGATCTAAGGTTTGTCCCTTACTGCAGAGATGAGGAAAAAGTTGGTGTACTGGATGTTTTGATTAACAGTAGGGAAGTGTTTTCCGCTGTTCCTGTATGCGAAGACTCTTACAGGCAGCCCATACCTTTAGGAGTTTTAAATGAAGGCGAGAACAGGGTTATTTTCAGAACAAATAAAGGGAGCTACAGTGTGGAACAGATCAAGGTCGAGTTTGTCGAGAAAGATACACGAACAAAAGTTTATTTCTTTGAAATGAATCAAACAGATATAAACCGGATTGAAAGCGGGAATAAAGAGGTTATTTTAACCATAGAATTTGTTGATGACGGAAGAGACAGAAGAGCTGATCTGAATATTAATGATAGGTTAACAACAATAGATACTGATGAAAAGTTTTTCACAAAAACTCTTAATGATGGTACTGATCCTGATTTCGTTGAAGAAGGAAATAATTTTGTTGAGATAAGGCCTAGGACTAGGTTGGATATTGTCGAGATAACGGTAGAATTAGAAAATACATAATCTTAAAGAGGTGGTTTGGGAAGAATTCTATTAGGTTTAGTTAGGTAAGTGAAAATGTTTATTGGACCATTGATTGGAATTGCCGGAAGGGTTGCTGGAGCAGCAAAAGGAGGTGTACGATTAGCTGGTAAAGGCGTTAATGCAACTAAAGATGCTTCGAGATGGGGTGTACAGGGTGTTGCGAGTCATCCTGTGATGAAGCATCCGCTTGTTAATAATCCGCTAACCAATAATCGAGTAACCCGAGGAGCGGTTAATCATCCGTGGGTTAATAACCGTGTGACTAGAAATACTGTTGGCCTTATGGGTGGCTTGGCTCTTGCAGGAGGAAGAGGTATAAAAAAGGGGATTGGAGATAAACTAGATTCAAAAACTAAACATACTCTTGGTGATGTCTTTGCAGGATTTGCAATACTTCTTTGGATAATCGACAGTCTTCCTCTTCTGGGAGGGGTTTACAGCGGCTTTAATCTGGATCCTCAAAGTTTCTGGACTAATTGGGTGACTCAATATACATTTGGGAATCCTTTGTTTGATTTAGGGTTGGTAGCTGTTATTGCATATATAGGTATTAAGTGGTTGAAATCTGGAAGTCTTCCTAAAGGAGAACTGGTCACTTTCTTTTTATTCTATTCAACAATGGTTTTCTTTTTTGTTAATCAATTCTGGATAGTCAATGCAAAAGCCCTTCTTCATTTTGCTTTCATCCTACTATTCGGATTGATTTATGTAAAACAACTAAACAACTTAAACTTTGCATTTCTTACGATTGTAATTTTGCTGTTTGTTGATTTCTTTCTTTATTCCATGATACTTAGGTCTTTTGTTCTCTTTGAGTACTTCTCTTTACTTGCAGTCATTGTTATTTTATGGACTGCTGCACAGACACCTTCAGGGTTTAATATCTCTGCTGCCGTTGTTTTATCATTTATAGCAGTCTCTTTGACTGTAACAGACGAACTCTTTACAGGCAGCGTATTCTTTGGGGAAGCTGAAGATGAGAGGGCTACATTCGGTGATCTGCTTGACAAGGTAATGACGGGTATTGGCGTCTATCAGAAACAGATAAGTGGGGCACTGGATGCCAGACTCCAATATGCAATCACGGGGAAAGTGGAGGAGAATGAGTTTGAACCCCTCGGCGTGTATCTGCAGAATGTTCAGTCCGCTGATCCAAGATATTATGATGATGAAGATGTTGTTGTGTGGGGTACCATAGTTGCAAGGACATTGGATGATCCTATCTACATACAAGCTGGGTGCTTTACTGGAAAGGGGAAGAAAAAGAAAGATGCTTCTGATGTTGATCCTGAAAAGAAATTTTCTGTGTTTACATTAGAAGAGAAAGATTTCGCATGCACTTTTCACAAAAATGATATAGATTCTGGTTCTAAAACAATAACAGCGTTTGCTGACTTTAATTTTGAAACTCTTGCATTCCAGAAAGTCTATTTTATCAATAGAGAAAGGCAGCGCGCAATGGTAAGAGAAGGCTTGGATGTCTTTGAAGAGTTTGCGATTGAGGATGAAAATCCCATTGCTGTCTATACTAATGGTCCGGCTGGAATAGAGATGGGGGGAAGTGACATTCCTCTGATTAGTGTAAGTGAAAGCTATATCGTACAGCCATCATTTAGCATTAAGTTGGCTAACAGAGAAGGCTGGGAGGGAGAGATAAAAAATCTTAAAGAATTTGTCTTGTTCCTTCCTGAACATGTGGAATTACTAAAAACATTTGATGAAGGTAGTGGGGAGAATGTGTTTAAATGCAGCAATATGAAATTTGTGGAATATGGAGAGAGTACATGTAGGTTGCATTCTTGTGTTAATTTTGTAAAGAATGAATGCTTGGATGTTTGTAATGGGTTTATAGAAGATTCTAGTTCTTGTTATAGGCAAGATGAAGGGGATCCTCCGATGAGTTGTGATGTTGATGAATTTGGAGACGGTTGTATTCTATGTAAAAGAGGTTTAAATATTGACGCATATAATTCCTGCGCAGATTCATGCAATGAAAATTTTGGCATATGCCAAGAAACATGTAAATCTTTCTTTGAGGAAGGAGAACAAAAATACAATGGATATGCTCTTGATGTGAATGCTCTTGATGAAAGAGATATAGAAGATCTTGATCAAGGAAAAGAGTTTAGGTGCAGGATTGCACCAGAACTTGAGGTTCTTGGGAATACACCAATAACAACAAAATCATTCAGGGTTAAGGCAAGGTATGATTATACTGTTAGGGAGGGTGTCACTGTAAATGTCCTTGAGGTTCCTGACGAGTCTGTACAGCCTCCGATTAATTTAGTATGGTGGATTTTTGAAGGGGATAAAATGAGAATAACGTGGATTTTGTCTCCAGATGACCCAGGGAGTGGGGTGGAAGGAGGGGAAGATGATGTCGTTAGGTATCTTATCTATAGAGATGGTGTAGAGAGGGAGATTGGTTCTGTAGAGAGTGGGGAGAATGTGTTTGTTGATGTTTTTAGTGCTGAAGTTCCATTTGATGCTGCAGCTACATATAGGGTTATTGTTGAAGATAATGAAGGCAATAAGGCTAGTATTGATGGAAGATTAAGAGAGGATGATACAGTGGCTCCACCTACTGAGTTAGAAGCTTCTATGGAACTGAAAAATATAAATTTGAGATGGACATTATCTGTAGATGATAGAGTTGATGGAGATGTTGCAGGCTATAACATCTACAAAAAAATAGATGCTGGGGAATATGAATTAGTAACTACCGATCCTTTACCTTTACCAGAAGGAACCAATTCTTTTACTGACGAAAATTTAGAGTTTGACATACCTTACACTTACAAGGTTGAATCTGTAGACCAAATAGGGAACGTAGCGATGTCTGATGAGGTAAGTATTACAAT
>CAYXZV010000005.1:0-59420 GCA_964469645.1 uncultured Methanosarcinales archaeon
AAAAGACACTTTAGGAATAAGAATCCCTGACAACTGGTTCAGTAATTTTGTTTCTGAAATCAACATCCCGATTGTAACAACATCCGTAAATAAAAGCGGAAATGATCCCATGACTTCTTTAGAAGATTTAGACTCAGAAATAAAAGATAAAGTTGATTTTATTGTTTATGAAGGGGAAAAGAACGGAAAACCCAGCAGGATTATTGATTTAACAGACGATGTTAAAGTTATTGAGAGGTAGCAAGATTATTTTATTGAAGATACCAATCTAGTTTTTGAGTAGCTACGAGAGTTGGTTGAACTTCTCCAATTTGTCCCTGTGCTACATAACCTCCCTTCAACAGACCATGAAGGGCGTAGTGTATATTGCTGTTTGTCGCTCTGAACTCAAGCGCCTCAAAATCAAAATTTTCTCGTAATAAACCAAGACTAAAGCATGCACTGCCAAATTTGTCAAATTCCTTATATTCTACACTACCTTTTAAGGCTATCATTGCTAATATAGCTATTGTAGTTTTTTTAATCCCATCATTATCTCTTTTGTCATTGAATGTGTCATCAAGCGTCTTTCCAAGTCTTTCATTTAAAGTTCCATAGAGTAGATTTCCAATATTCGCAGGCATATTATTCCCAGCCACATAATTGTGCAGCCTTGGCAAATTTTCAGAAGGCCCTTCTGCTTCGTAAGAAGAATGTGCCAGCAAGTAGTTTCTATGTATCTCCTCCCATTGAAATGGCACCATTTCTTTGTCTGGCTTTGGCTCTGGCCCTGCGCCCATCTTAGAAAAATGTAACTTCACTTTTCGGTCTATAGAATCTATTAGAACTAATTCTCCCTCTTCTGTTTCACTTTGTGGTGCAGGACTATTATTTGCAGTATTACTCCCAAAGAACCTTCCTAACAGATTAACAAATTTTTTCGTTTCTACTCACTCCCATTAAAAATTATAAATCACAACACAATTTCAACGAGATATATAAATCTTTTCAATGTTCTTATTTTATAAAATCCAACTCATCCATGCCAATAACATTCTTTTTATCTCTATCGTCAGCTATTCTCGGACAAGCGGTATTTACCCAGAAATCAATGAAAGGAAAGTTTTCCATCTCCGTTGCATCTAAAGTATCAAAAACAAAGATAAAGCATTTCTTGCCTTTCTCTTCCAATTCTTTTTTTATTTCTTTAGCTTTATTGTAACTATATTGTCCAGGTTTTATCGTAACCATTATTCCAATATTCTCGGCACTAAGAAATTTCATGTATTTTATTTTTTTAATTTTTTTATAATCCTCAATTTCTTTTTCATCTAATTTAGAAAATATACTTGAAACCGGATTGAATGTAAAAACTTCTTTTTTAGTGGATAAAGCAACACCTAATGGATGGAACTCACCGGAACCAATATACAAGAAAGCATCTACATCATCTTGTATCTTTGTAGCAGCACCGACATCACAGCCAAGCAGCTGACCAGCATTTCTTTGCTTCAGTTTATCAATAAAAACTGATTTTCCACTATCTTCCAAATACTTTCTAATTTCATCAACTTTACCTAAAAATTGCGTTGTCGTGACTAAACCAATTTTTTTAGGCAGTTTATCTACCAAAATCTTACCGAAATCAACTTTTCCAGTATATCTTGTCTGCAAAAATACTGCTTTCATAATATAAAGAAACCCAATTTGATTTATAAATGCTACCAAAACCACAATCTTTTTAAACAAAATACCTATTCCAACGAATACCTATGATTGATGATGATCTGTAATAGCAGGTCTGAGTGAGGTTTAAATTCTAATAGAATACCTCGATTAATAAACATAGATGGGGGATAAAATGGCATCAATAGAAGTTCCAAAGGAATTAGTAGATAAGGTTTATGAAGCTATAGAAACAGCAAAGACATCTGGTAAAATAAAGAAAGGCACTAACGAGACTACCAAAGCTATAGAGAAAGGAAAAGCTAAGTTAGTTGCAATAGCAAAAGACGTTACTCCTCCTGAAATAACAATGCACATACCAATGATTGCAGAGGAGAAGGATGTGCCATGCTTTACGGTTCCAAGCAAAGAGGAATTAGGAGCAGCAGCCGGAATCCAGGTTGGAACAGGCAGCGTCGTTATAACTGAGGAAGGGGAAGCAAAAAACATAGTAAAGGAAGTAATCAATAAAGCGAAGTAATATGGAAAAAGATAATGCAAGCCCTCAAAGGCAAAGAGGACAAAGACCAGTACAGGAAAAAAAAGGAGCTGTTAATTTTTCATTCGCAACTCCAGCTAAGGTAGAAGAAATTATAGAGAGGACAGGAACAAGGGGAGAAGCCATACAGATAAGGTGCAGAATCTTAGATGGCAGAGATAAAAACAAAATATTGAGAAGAAATATCCGAGGTCCTATACAGGTTGGAGACGTTTTGATGCTAAGGGAAACAGAGATAGAAGCAAGAAGATTAAAGAAATCAGGCAGAGGTCTGGGTTAAAATGGCAAAATGCACCTTTTGTGGTATTACCATGCCACCAGGAACCGGAAAGCTATTTGTTCAGAAAGATGCGAAAATCTTATATTTCTGCTCTTCTAAATGTGAGAAAAACATGCTAAAACTGAGAAGAAAGCCGATAAAGACAAAATGGAGCGGCAGATACACAAAAATAGCACAAAAGGCAGAATGACAAAACAACAGACATTGGTTTTGATAAAACCAGACGGATTGGAGAAATCACTGACAGGCAATATAATCACCGAACTTGCTGACACTGATTTAACACTTGTAGGTTCTAAAATTGTCCAAGTCACCAGAGAGTTGGCCGAAGAACATTACCAGAACCTGAAAGAGGAAAAATTCTTCAATGAACTGATAAAATACATAATGGGGGAATTCCATGTCAAAAGGGTTTTGGCTTTGGTTTACTATGGGGATAATGCAATTAAAAAAGTAAGAGATGTTATTGGAGAAACCGATCCTGAAAAGGCAGAACCTACATCTATCAGAGGAAAATATGGAAGAATAACTCAAGAAGGAGTTTTCGAAAACGTTGTTCATGCTTCTGAAAACGAGAAGGAAGCTGAACGAGAGATTAAGTTATGGTTCAGGCCAAAAGAACTTATACGCACAATCTACCCTACAGAATCTAAAGAAGTGAAAAAAACAGAATTTTTTTGGAAAACATAGTTTTTTCTAAAAATTTGATCTAGGAGGAAAATTATGGCAGAAAAGATGGTTGACAGGGTCATGCAGATCATGCAGAAACCCACTAACATAAGGAACATTGCTATTTGCGCTCATATTGATCACGGAAAAACAACTTTTTCTGATAATCTATTAGCAGGAGCAGGCATGATGTCTAAGGAAGATGCAGGCAAAGCTCTAAAATTGGATTTCCACGAAGACGAGCAGGAAAGAGGGATAACAATAGATACTGCATCTGTTTCCATGGTTCATAGTTTCGAAAATGAAGAATTCCTGATTAATTTGCTTGACACACCAGGCCACGTCGATTTTGGCGGCGATGTTACACGGGCAATGCGTGCATCAGATGGTGCTATTGTTCTTGTGGATGCAGTTGAGAGTATCATGCCTCAAACAGAGACAGTTTTGCGACAAGCGTTAAGAGAGCTTGTAAAGCCTACATTATTCATAAACAAAGTTGACAGGTTAATTAAAGAGCTGCAATTGACACCTGAACAGATGCAGGAGCGTTTTATAAAAATAATCAGTTCTGTTAATAAGCTTATAATGGAAATTGCACCTAAGGGTTATGGAGAAAAATGGCAGGTAAATGTTCAGGACGGTTCAGTATGTTTTGGTTCTGCATTCCATAATTGGGCATTATCAATTCCATATATGCAGAAAAAAGGCATAACGTTCAAGGATGTCATAGAAGCTTACACTTCTCAGGATGACAAATATAAAGAATTAGCGGATAAAGCCCCATTGCACGAGGTTGTTCTTAACATGGTAATAAACCACTTGCCGAATCCTGTTGACTCTCAAGCTTACAGGATCCCAAGAATATGGCATGGTGACATGGAAAGCGAAGATGGAAAATCCTTAGTGCAGTGTAACTCTAAAGGTCCTTTATATTTTGTCATAACAAAGATTGTCATTGATCCTCAAGCAGGCGAGATATCTGCTGGAAGATTATTTTCAGGAACAGTAACTAAAGGAACTGATGTTTACCTAAACAGATTAAAGCAAAAATCAAAGATACAGCAGGTTTTTATCTATAACGGGGCAAAAAGAGAGATTGTCGATAATGTTTTGGCTGGAAATGTTTTGGGTGTTGCAGGTGTCAAAGCAAATGCAGGAGAGACAATAACTTTGGACGAAAATGGAACTGCTTTTGAGAAAATTACCCATATATTTGATCCAGTTGTTACAAAAGCAATAGAAGCCAAGAAACCAAGCGATCTTCCGAAATTAATTGAAGTTTTAAGGATGGTTGGTAAAGAAGATCCTACAATAAAGATTGAAATCAATGAAGAGACCGGAGAGCATCTACTGCACGGAATGGGAGAATTACATTTGGAAGTCATAGAAAACCGAATAAAGACAGAGAAAGGTGTTGAAGTTTCAACTTCCCCACCAATAGTTGTTTATCGTGAGACAATAACAAAACCTTCCCAGGAGATTGCTGGAAAAACTCCTAACAAGCATAATCTTTTCTTTTTTAAAGCGGAGCCCTTAGAGGATTCAATCTCTGAAGCCATAAAAAAAGACGAGATACAAGAAGGGAGGATAAAGAAAAAAGATTTGGAATTAAGGGACAAATTAGTAGAATGTGGAATGGATAGCAAGACTGCTTTAAAGGTAAAGGACGTTTTTAATGGTAATATGTTTTTGGATATGACCCGTGGTCAGGTGCATGTCGGAGAAGTCATTGAGATGCTTCTGGATATGTTCGAGGATGTCATGTCAAAAGGGCCGTTAGCTCATGAACCATGCTTAAAGGTCAAGGTTATGCTTACAGACATGAAACTGCATGAAGATGCAATACATCGTGGTCCAGCCCAAGTTTATCCTGCTGTAAGGGAAGGTATCCGTGGAGCGATGTTAACTTCTAGGCCTTTAATTTACGAACCATATCAAATACAAAGGATAGAAGCTCCATCAGATTTTTTAGGTGAAATTTCAAAGTTAATATCTAACAAAAGAGGCCAGTTATTGGATGCCCAGCAGGAAGGAAATTTATCCATAATTAAAGCTAAGTTGCCTGTAGGGGAGATGTTCGGCTGGTCTTCAGATTTAAGATCCGCTACTGGAGGTAGAGGTTCTAGCAGCTTAGTCGACCAGATGTATGAGAAGCTGCCCGAGGAATTACAACCGCGCATTGTTAAACAGATAAGAGACAGGAAAGGTTTGAGTGAAGCCGAGGTAGGAGTTTAAATGGCAAGAATACATGGAAGAGTAAGAAGAAAGCTCCAGATGTTCAGGAGCAGGAAGAAAAGCAGCAAGAAAAAACCCAAAACCTTTAAATCAGAAGAAGCTGCAAAGAAATACGCAGAAGCAAAGGACTTTAAGAATTATAAATTGGTTAATTTACAGCCATTTAATCCTAAAAAGACAAAGATTAAGATTGTTGTTGAGTGATAAATTTATTTCTTTTAACAATTCTAATAGATAGGTATATGATTAAACTTGCAATTAAAATATAAATAGATTGTTCGGGCCATATCCAGTTGAGTGTGTAATTAGCAGTCGATATTGGGTATAATAACCTGGTTCCCATTATAGTAAAGTGCTTCATCGTCAGATCAGACAGGAAATGGCTTGCAGCACCAATACTAAAAAATAAAAAAGTCTTGAACTTATCATACCTGAATAAGGGTGCTATAATGATGCCTGACAACAACATCATAAACGGCGTATGGAAATTAATAAACGAAACAACTGGTGGAAGTTCGAAATAAAAAAATAATAACTGTATTTTTGGCAGTATATCCGGAGCCAACGCTCCAAATACTACTAAACTCTTCTTCTTTATGCCAAATACCTCTGCTATTATCAATGCTATCAGCAAATGGCTCAGCCAGTCAGGCATCTTCAAAACCCCTCCAAGTAATTTTCCATTCCATGAAGAATATTATTATGAATAAAATAAACGCAAAAACTGAAAAGCCGTACAGGACATAATTGTAGTTATAATTATGGAAATCAATCAGTTCTATTACTCCGTTTTTTTTATAATTAAGAAATACTGTTGATTCTCCAAGTGTGGGCCTTTCGATGTTTCCAATAACTTTCACATCCCTGTTTCCAAAATTAATGTAAAAGTGATCTTGGCTGATGTTGACGATTTTCACCAGGTGCTCGCCATTTATCCCTCCATATTTCTGCGGATTCTCTACATAGTTCCCTATACTAAAACGATCTTTGTCAGTAACGCTATTCACGTTCTCGTGCAAAAATAGGCTTATCGCTAGAACAATCACCAGAATATACCACAGCCTACTTAGTTTTCCCAATTTTCACCCCAAATGCCCCTACCGAGAATCGAACTCGGGTCACAAAGTCCGCAACCTTGTATTATATCCACTAAACCATAGGGGCGTAGAATTCATTAATCATCTTCAATATATAAATATTATTTAATTACTTTAATAAAGAACTCTTTCACTACATTGCTCTTAAAATCAGCAAAAGTATGAAAGAAATCTTTTACAGTCCTATTCTCAAACTCTAAAACCTTGTGCGCAAAAACATCATTACTCAAGCTTTCTTTGAATCTTTTGCCTTTGAAGGAAGCCAAAACAACTTCTTTATTATTAACATAACCTGGATCTATATTTACAGCTCTTTTATTGTCATCAGAACAGAATTCGTCCTCAATCTGGCTGCATATTATCTTTAGGTTTGCTAGATCATCTCTATCGATCTTGTTGTCAAAAACAATTATTGTTTTCTTCAAACCAGAACCAAATTCTTCTTCATAATCCTCTGTAAAATTAAAATCATACTCAGGACTTTCAGAAACAACATTTCCAAAGTTATCCTTTAATTCATTTACTACATTGGTTAGCATTTCTTTGTCTTTATACATCAAAGCAAAAAACAATAAGTTATCCATATTAATATCCTCCTAAACTAATCTGCCCCTTCCTCTTCCCACTATGAACTTCTTTAATCTCCTGTCCAACCTGCTTCTTGACATTCAAAGCAACACTTTTGCCAAGAATTTGAACTAATTTAACAACATCAGCTTTCTTTACATCTCCAACATCTTTAATTCTATTATAAAATAATTTCCTTGCTCTGACTCTTCCAACACCTTTTATCTTTATTAACGGCAATAATTCTTCTTTGACGCCATGCTTTAATCTTAGCCTTAATTTCACTATTTCTTTATTCAGCTGCTGATAGCTCAGAATCCTGCTTATTTCCTCTGTAGCATACAGCAGCCAGTCAGCAATGCCTAATTTTGACCTCAATTCACCAGGCCTTGTGTTATAGCTTTCAAGCAAATACTCTTCAGTTTTTTCATCAATCCATTCATCCATCATCAAAGCAGTTTTGAAACTGTTAACATAATCCTCATACTCCGGTTCGTATAAAGAAGGTTCTTTCTCCAATAATAAATCATTATTCTTAACCAATTCTTCCTGTATTTTTTCCTGTTCCTTGACTCCAACCCTTAACAAAGGCCTTATTTCCAATGTATGGCTGACCATCTGTAAAAAAGAAATCTCTTTTGGCTTTTTATTTGAAGCTCTCTGCAAGCAGGTAATAAAGAAATGCGCAGTTAAAGGATCTATATAAAGCTCAGCAACTCTTTTTCCCATCAAAGTTGCTTTTATCTTTTCATCATCCTCAATTTTATCTGCAGAGACAAAATCTTCTTTTTCCCTCTCAATAAATTCCCACTCTTCCAGTAAATCAAGCATTTTGTCTATTATCAAAACTAACTTGTCCATATCAACAAACTGATAAGCCCAAAAAGTCTTGCCAAAAAAATCAACAATCTTCTTCTTTGTATTTACAAAATTTGCAGCTATCAAACTCAATAAATATGTACGTAAAACCGGTTCTACTGCTAATTTAGAGTAAATATCTTCTGGCTCACCTAAAACATACCCTTCATGCAGTTTTTTCTTCTCATTCTCACTTACAGCAACGCAAATAGCTTCTCCAACATTGTCATATTTAGGTCTTCCAGCTCTGCCAGCCATCTGTAGATACTCCAAGACAGGAATATATGCCATTCCTCTTGGACCAAATCTTCGTAAATCCTTAAGAATAACTCTGAAAGCAGGTAAGTCCAAACCATAAGCTAGGGTAGGAGTAGAACAAATTATTTTTATTGTTCCCTCCTTAAAATTATCTTCAATTAACTCTCGTTGTTTTGCAACTAAACCGGCATGATGGAAAGCAATGCCTTTTTTTATGCATAAAGCCAACCTATGGCACTGTTTCGTAGGGCTGGATATGGCTTTCAAGACTTTTTCACTCAACTCCATAAGCTTCTCACTATCAGTTTTGATCTTCTTGGCAATATCTTCAGCAGTTTTCTCTGCGCTTCTCTTTGTATTAGCAAAAACCAAGGCTTGCTTGCCTATCTTTATAGTATCTAAAGCTAAATCTAAAGCACCATTACCAGTCTCAGAAGAAATTTTTTTGTTAGGCATTAGAAAACAGATAATCAGTAATAATATAAATTTGTTGTTTTAGACAACCACAACATCCCAAACCTTAGTTACACTCTCAACACCATCCGATACAGTAACCTCAACTTTCTTGCTTCCAGTACTTGAAAATATCCTTTGGTGCTGGTTTTCGCCTTCAAATTTGCTAAAAAAGCCAAAATCCCAGGAATAAGTTAAAGAATCACTATCAACATCGACTGCATTTACCTCAAAAAGTATTGGTTTGTTTTTAACTGCAATTAAATTATCGCTGAACTCGACTATTTCTGGCGCTTTATTCATATCCAAAACAGTAATCTTTACCTTTTTGGAATCTACATCAGCACCATCAAAAGCAGCAAAATCAACATTAAATTCCTTAGCAGTTCCGTTCACAACATCAAAATCTGGTTTCCATAAAAAAAGATTGTCCTTAAAAGAAGCACCCATAGGCAATCCATCAGCAGAAAAACTAACAGCATCATTATCTTTATCATCAGCATTTAATACAATTCTTAATTCATCTCCTTCCTCAACTTCAAAATTATCCAGCATATTGAACTCAGGCTTTCTATTTACATCATTGACTTTTACATTAATAAACTTTGTTTCTGTATGGTAGCTGTCAGAAGCAACTATCTTGACAATATAAGAACCAGCATCATCAAACCCGGTTTTTTTCTTGTCCCTGTTCATAAACCCAGAATATGAAAATGAAACTTTATCACCATCAGGATCGTTATATTTTGCATCAATCACTATTTCCTCACCTTCATTTACTTTTATATCTTCTATACTTTCAAGAACAAACGGCCTGTTAGAGTCTTTTACAGTTATCCTTACTGCCCTCTCATCCCTTAATGCATTGCTCTGGGCGATGAAATTAATATCCACACTTTTCCTTAACAGCCTAAACATATCAAGTACATAGTGAAAAACATTCTCTTTCTGTACATAGTCATAGCCGGGAGTCCATCTGAATACATTTCCTTCTAATTTTGCATTTGAAGGAATATCTTCAACAGATATGCTTACAGCATCATCATCCTTATCAACTGCTTCCAATTCTATAACAACCGGTTCATTTTCTTTCACACTTGCACCCTTCAAATTAACAAATTTTGGAGGCCTGTCGTCATTCTGCACAATAATCTTGACAGTTTTCTCTCCAGTAAAGTCTTTTCCAAAAACGCTTACTTTCACATCATACTCACCAGAATCGCCATAGCCTGTTTTCCACTTATTATTCTGTAAAGGCTCGGAAATCTCATAGCTCAATCCATACTTCCTGAAATTAGGAAGTTTCAAACGTGCTGTCTCTGTCTCTAAAACAGTGACATCTTCAATCTGGGCTAAAAAAGAGTCAAGGTCAACATCATTAACATTTACATTCCATTCATGGCTTACCTCTGAAACATCATCACTGACAGAAAATCTTACAGTATAGCTGCCAGAGTCTTTGTAGCTAGTTTCAAACACCATATTCTCAGCAGAAGAAACAATTTCATCATTTACCTTCCAGGTATAGCTTAACTCATCCTCATTTAAATCAAAGACAGTAACTTTGAACTTTACCTTACCTCCTTCATCAATCTCAACATTATCTTCTTTTGGTGAAAATTTTTCTATGACTGGTTTTTCTTCTTTTCTACTGACTATTATCGAAACTTCTTCACTTACAACATTTTCACCATCACTTACCACTATTGTAGCTACATATTCACCAGCATCCCCATAAGTTGTCTGCCACTCTCCTTTCCTATCTAACGGCTCTGTAAAAGTATAAATAAGCTTATCAGCATCAGGATCTTCCACATCAATACCTAAACTTAACTTTTCTGTTTCTTCAATCTCAAAGACCTTCAAAGAGCTAGCTGTATAGATAAAACTAATGAATAATACCAGAAGTAATAAAATTATTTTCTTCATTTTTCATTTTACAGATAAAATGACTATTTTTGGACTATGTCAAGTATTACTGGTGGTCTGTTGACATTCTCTATAGATATTGTAAATTCTTGGCTTGTTGTATCAACACCGTCTGAAACCGTAACAGTAACTGGGTGCTTGCCAGTATCATCATAAGTTGTTTCCCATGTAAACACATTTCCATCCTGCACAAACCTACTGTCATCAATTGAATAGCTTATCTCATCACCATCTTCATCCCATGCTTCCAGCTCAATAACGACAGTGTCTGTTTCACTTGCTTCTATGTCACCAACCTCGCTAAGTATAGGTTTCCTGTTTACATTACCCACAGTAACGCTCCATATCTTCTCTGTATCAAACAATCCGTCAGTGACAGTAACTTTTACCGTGTGTGACCCAGAATCATCATAGGTTGTTTGATATTCAACAGAATCATCATTGCCGATATCTGTACCATCTAATTTCCATGCATACCTTAAAACATCATCATTCAGGTCAGAAGATACAACACTGAATGCTAATGTGTCAGTTTCCTGGACTTCGATAGCTGTTTCTTCCGGCCTAAAACTTTCAAGTACAGGAGCTTCTTCTTTCCTGTTTACAATCATCAAAACTTCTTTGGTTGCTGTCAGTAAGCCGTCGCTTGCAGTTACAGTAACTGTATATTCACCAGCATCTCCATAAGTTGTCTGCCATTCTCCATTGTCATCCAATGGGCTTGTGAACGTAAAATCTAGCACATCCTGGTCAGGATCTTCTGCCTGAGGAACCAGGCTTACAAGTTCTGTTTCTTCCACAATAAGCACAGTTGCATCTTCAGGAATTACTACTCCTTCTTCCTCCTCTTCAATAATAATGTCTACTTCCTCTGTTATCACTTCTACCTCTATGTCTACGTCTTCATCAATTTCTTCTGCTTCTTCCATCTCATCTTCTACTTCTGTAAAATCTTCCTCTTCAAAAAGTTCTTCATCAATTAGTTCAACATCTATCTCTTCAGCTTCCACTAAATCACCCTCTTCAGAATCGTTTTCTTGCTGAGACTGCTTTATGTAAAGAGTATTGTAAACATCACAGGCACTAATAAAGAATATAGAGAAAATCACCAATACAATCAAAATTTCCTTTTTCATCATACGCCTCTTTATTATTTGTAATTATTCTAAAATAACAACTTATATTTAAACTTTTTGGGTAGTGAAAAATTGTTTGGAAGAAACCTTTATTTTTTTATTACTGTTTTTCAAGAACATTAGTTAAAATTGTGAATGGGCCTGCCAGGATTTGAACCTGGGACCAATCGATTTCCAGCATAGCTATCAGTCGATCATTCTAACCAGACTGAACTACAGGCCCGTGAATTGTGGCTTGCTGTAAAATAAAAACGCCCTCGACCAGACTCGAACTGGTGATCTTTCCCAACTTAAGAAAATTAATTCTTAAACTTATGGTGTCTAACTTTGCAGGTAACAGCTTCGTAGTCTCTGGACTCATACGCTTTACCTACTAAGCTACGAGGGCATGACATCTAAGAATAAGAATTTTGTTTAAATATGTTTCGGCATTGTGCGCACCCGCACACCAGTGTGCGGTACTACGTACCGCACGTCCCGAGACTAGACAATTAATTCATAAATTTTTTTATTATTCAAAACACAGAATAACTGATAAAAATAGAAAAAAAAATAAAAAAAACAATAAGAAACTATCTTCTCTTCTTCCTTCTTCCGCCTCTGACCATCTTAGCCATTGAGACATCGCCTTTCTTATCTATAAAGTATAGATATCCAGACTTTTTCTTAACTCCTACTTTAGCAACAACTTGTATTTTGCTTTTTCCTCTTTTCTTGCCGCGAGCCATTTTAGCTCTTGAAACGTTACCTTTTTTATCCAAGAAATATAGGTAACCTTTTTCTCTTTTTACTCCAACTTTTGCAACTTTTTGTGCCATTACAACATCTCCTCCTATTTTTTTAGTTTATTAGACGAACCACCCGTCTTATGTTTTAATTTTTGCACGCTACCTTCTATTTAAAGGTTTCGTTTTTCCGACGGTGAAATTACTCCAGAAGGAGTAATGACATCATTATTAAAACTCCAAGGACAATAGCAATGAATTGCAATAAAGATTTTTTGGCATCAACTTCCTTATGTATCTCAGGTATTAGGTCTGATCCTGCTATGTAAATAAAAGTTCCTGCTGCAAATGGAACTAAAAATGTGGTAATGTTTTCTAAGTATGAGCTGATCAATAATGAAACAATTGCTCCTAAAACTGCAGTTAAGGCTGTAACAAAATTATAAAACAAAGCTTTCCCTTTTGAAAATCCTCCGTGCAATAAAACCCCAAAATCCCCTATCTCTGAAGGGACTTCATGCAGTATGACTGCTAAAGTTGTCGCAATTCCTACAGGTACGCTTGCCAAATAACTTGCACCAATTATTATACCGTCTATAAAGTTATGCACTCCATCTCCCAACAGATTCATCATGGCAAACGGATGAATGTGCTCTTTTGAACTTGGTATATGGCAGTGTCTCCAGTGGATAAACTTCTCAATAATGAATGAGAATCCGATTCCAAACAAGACATAAAGTGAAATACTCGGGCTAAAGCCAGCTTCCTCAACAACTTCCGGCAGCAAATGAATGAAAGCATCCCCAAACAATGCTCCGGCAGAAAAACTTACCATATACAACAAAATTTTTTTTAATTTATCCGCTTTGACAGCAAATGTCAATAAGCCTAAAAAAGATATAGAGCTGACTATTAATACACTTACTATTGAATAAAGCCAAATGTTTGCCATTTTGTTAATAAAAACCTAAACATTTATAAATCTTATTGATTTTCATTATCAATAAGAAATAAAAGACAAAATTTCTAAACAATGCCAAAATTATCAAGACAAACAGAGCAAAAAACTTTGTTGGAAAAGGAATTAAGCAACGTGCATTCTTTTTTTACAGCAGAAGATTTGCACAATAAAGTAAAAAATAATAAAATTGGAATGGCAACAGTTTACAGATTCTTAAGAGAATTAAAGAATAAAAATAAGCTTCATTCTTATATTTGCAATAGAAGATTCATTTACTCAAAAAATAAAAGCAACCATTGCCACTTTGCATGTCAGGAATGTAGCAAAGTGATTCATATCGATATAGATACCCTTGATTTTCTGAAGAAAAATGTTAAAGGAGACATATGCCATTTCCAGATAGATGTTGAAGGAATTTGTAATGACTGCCAAAATAAGAAAAAATTAAAAACATACTAAAAACACAAATTCTAATGAAAACTATTGCAGATTTACAGGTCCACTCAAGATTCAGCAGAGCAACTTCTAAACAGCTTAATTTGGAAAATTTAGAAAAATTCGCAAGAATTAAAGGTTTGAATCTTTTAGGTACAGGTGACATAACGCATCCTAAATGGCTTAAAGAGCTAAAGCAAGGATTAACTGAAGATGGTTCTGGAATCCTTAAATCAAAATCAGATTTTAATTTTGTTTTGCAGGGAGAAGTATCTAATATATACACGCAGGACGGCAAAGGAAGAAGAATTCATAATGTTGTCCTGGCAAAAAATTTTGATATAGCGGAGCAAATACAGGAAGCGCTAAAGAAAAAAGGACGCATAGATTATGACGGAAGGCCAATCTTCGGTTTTTCGTGCCCAGAATTAGTAGAGATGATGAAAAACATCGACGAGAAAATAGAAATAATCCCTGCACATGCATGGACGCCTTGGTTTTCTCTATTTGGTTCAATGTCAGGTTTTGATTCTGTTGAAGAATGCTTTAAGGACCAGACAAAGCATATTCATGCCATTGAAACCGGTTTAAGCTCAGATCCTGCAATGAACTGGCGCTTATCACAATTAGATAAATACACTTTAGTGAGCAGTTCTGATGCTCATAGCTTCTGGCCATGGCGTATAGGACGTGAAGCAAACGTTTTTGATATAGAACCAACATATGACAATCTAATAAATTCAATAAGGACAAAAAAAGGATTTTTGAATACAATAGAAGTTGATCCTAATTATGGAAAATATCATTTAGATGGTCACAGAGCATGCAATGTTTGTTTAGAACCAAAAGAATCCCTGAAAAACAAGAATATCTGCCCTAAATGCAAAAAACCCTTAACAGTTGGAGTTTTGCAAAGAGTAGAACAATTAGCAGACAGGGAAGATGGCTTCAAACCAAAAGATGCAATTCCATTTAAATCATTGATCCCTTTGTCAGAAATATTATCATCATTACTAAACACAAGCGTCGCAACAAAAAAAGTATTCGCCGAATATTATAAATTAATCAAAAATTTTGAAACCGAATTTAATATTTTATTGGAAGCAAAAAAAGAAGATTTAGCAAAAGTCACTGATGAAAAGATTGCAGATGCAATTATTGCAATAAGAGAAGGAAAAGTAAAGATAAAGCCGGGTTATGATGGAGTCTATGGACAGCCGGTATTTGATAATAAAGTTGAAGAAACAGGACTCAAGAAAAATAAGCAGGAAGGATTGAATAAGTTTTTTTGATGTAGCATTCTAATCGACAAATTTAAATACATTCTATTCAAATAATAAATTATGAACAACACTTTACTGTCTTCTATAAGCAAAAAAGCAATTAACGAGTTTAGGAAAGATTTATTGCAGATGCTAAGGTTAGGAAAAGGTATGGATAAATATTATGCAGAATCAAATTCAGATCTGGATGTTTACTTCAAAAAATTCAGTTCTCTAATAGATACCTTCAACAAAAAATACAAGAACTTAAAATTAAAGATGGCAAAAAAGACAAATGAAGTAGAGCTTAAAATTCTTTTAAATGAAAAAAGCGTAAGAGATTGTTTTGAGAATGCTGCATCAAAGATCCTTGGCGTGCAGGCATTAGGAACATCTAAGTTTGGAGCAGCTATGGTTTCAGAAGCAGAAGCATTCACAAATGAGCTGGAAAAGACAAAAAACAAATTATACATAACTTACTACAATCCGCAGACAGGAACAGCGAATGTATTTCTGCAGTATGACAAGAAAGAAAAGAAAGTGCAGCTTGTTTATGATCTGGAAGAGATTGAAAACGAGCCAAGCCCCGAGTTTCAATTAACATCTTATTACGCATTAAATCAGCCATATAATAAAAAAATAGACATACACGACGAAGGCACTACTTTAGGATTTTCAGAAGTGCCTTATCATGCAGAAAAAGCAGAATATTTCAGAAAATTTGACCCGCATATAAGTGAATGATCAAAACTCTTTCAGAAATTTTATCAATTGATTAGCCTTCTCGAACTCAAGAAATTCTTTTTTCGTAAGTGCAGGTATATCTTTTGGTTTTTTTTTGTTGAATATAACCAAATTATCTGCATCCAGTAGCTTAGATAAGGAAGAAAAATCACGTTTTGTCTTGTCCCCTATTCCTGTAAGTATTAGCTGGTCGTCTTTTTTTGCTATGATGTCAAAAGGTGTTTTATTTGTGTCAGCAGCTTCAAAACCCAAGTCGACATATTTCTTTGAAAAGTCAGATTTATGTTTTCCTCCGATTATATTGTTTGTTGAAAAAATATTTATCTGATTAAAGACCCTATGCCCAAAAATACCATAAATTTTCATTGCCTTACTTATGGTTATTTCTGAATCTCCTTTCTCGTATTTATCCATCATCCTGCTGGTTACGCCGACTTTTTTTGATAAGTAATTCAACGAGTAGCCTTTCTCTTCCCTTTTCTTCCTTAATTTGTCGCCATCTATGGAAACAGTAAAACCGGCTTGAGTTCTTCTTACAAACGGAAATTTGTTTTTAATGGAATTAACAAAAGTATTGAAGTTAAAAGTATATAGATCAAATCTGGTATAGAGGACATTATCTTCCAGTTTATCTCCTGCCTTTTCTGCAATTATTATTGGAACAGCACCTATGTAAGATGAAATAGTGTCCATAGCATCAGTATATTCCTTGCTTACAGCATTAGCATCTTCCAGAACTTTTATCAATAGTATTTTGCCTTGTTTCCTGGCAAGAAGATCAAAGCATGTTCTTGTAAGTGTCTTTACCGTAAACCCATCCTTCAAAAGGAACACTGCCAGCTTGTCAATAATCTTATTTTTCATAGTATGATCAATATCCTCCTCTTATTAAAAATGTTTCTGATATAATGCCTTAGTTATTTATTGATAAACTTTATAAACAAACTATTTTACAAAAATCACTATGATTGTAACAATATCCGGAAAAGCGGGTTCTGGAAAAAGCACCGTTGCAAAGCAGTTGGCAAAAAAGCTCAAACTGAAGCATTATTCTATAGGGGACTTAATGAGACAGCTTGCCAAAGAAAGGAAAATGTCTTTAACTAGATTGAGTAAGTTGGCAGAAAAAGACAAATCAATAGATTTAGAACTTGATAAAAAGACAATCGCGTTGAGAGAGGAAGATAACTTTGTCATTGATGGAAGGCTAACAGCCCATTTCCTGCCTTATGCAGATCTTAAGGTATTCCTGGATTGTAATGATAAAACCAGGGCAGAAAGGATATTGAAAGAAAAAAGGCATGATGAAAAAAGCAAAAACATCAAAGAATTGATCAAAAAGATAAAGCAGCGCGAAAAAAGCGAAAGGAAGCGGTACAATAAGATTTATGGCATCGATTACCAGGATAAAAAATTATACGATTTGATGATTGACACGACAAGCTTAAGCATAGAGGAAGTTTTGGTTGTGATTGAAGGGGCCATGGAAGATTAAATAAAATTGAGTATTGGATTAAAATTATTGTATTAAAGACTAGCTTCTCCCAGGTATCACCAATTTAGAATATGGAATAACTAATGCTAAATGCATTGGAAATCTTTGCAAAACATAAGCAGCAAAGTGACCCATTTCATGTGCAAATCCATAAAGAGATGCAACTTCAGGAGTTACACTTAAACTTTCTTGCTGCTGAGATATTTCTTGCTGAGAAAATATCATTATAGGGTAAGTTGTGATTTTTCTTCTATAAGCCAAACGACCATTCGTATCTATTGAAGCCATTTCTGGATCGTAATCATGGCCCAACAAGAAGGAATTACCGTTTTCATGCCCAATAACAGATATGCCATTTTCCAGGGTTGCAGCAACGTCTTCCTCTCTTGTCTTTCTTTTGTTAACCTTAACATTTCTAAGAGATGAAAAATAAGTTTCAGAAAATCTGCCGCCTTTTAACCGCGTGAGCCAATTAATAAAATAATCTACAAAATTTTGATTAGTCAATCCTCTAATATCTCCTAAGTTTATATCTTCTAAATCATCCATGGTTTGCTCAGGAAATGGTATGTCCATATAGCTAAAAACTCTTCTGGTTAAGTCTATTGCAAATGCCTCATTAAACATTCCTAAGCTTAAGGTTAAGCCCAAGAGTTTTCTTTCTAAAGGGCTTGGTCTAGTTGTCTCTCTTACTCTTGTTTCGATACCTTCTATAGCAGAACCTTGCTCAATGTTTTCAAGATAAGCATGTGGTGGTAGTGTGTCTCTAAGTGCTGTAAAGAAATGAGCAGAGTGCTCTCCAAGCACATGCGCAAAAGCATCTGTAAGTTGCTGCCCATGTCTATCTAAAACACTATTAAGGCTATCAATACTCCCCCTATATGCAAAGGAATTTTCCATGACTCAGAGTAATACACGACAGTTTAAAAACCTTAGGAAAAAGATTAAAAAACAACAAAACTTATAAACAAACTTCAATTTCAAAAATTTAATTCTTGAATCAAAATGGAAAAAATTTCAAAAAAAGATTTCATTGAAATCGAATATACTGGCAAGCTTAAGGAAGACAATGCAGTATTTGACACGACCAGTGAAAAGGTTGCAAAGGAAAACAATCTTGACCTGCATACCGGTTATGAGCCCGTTGTTGTTTGCATCGGGGAAGAGCAGCTTTTGAAAGGTCTCGATAAAAACCTAGAAGGAAAAGAGATAGGAAAGGAATATGATTTTGATATTAAACCGGAAGATGCTTTTGGAAGCAAGAATGCAAAACTCATACAGCTGATCCCAACTTCTAAATTCAAGCAGCAAAACATACAGCCTATGCCAGGAATGCAGCTGAATATTGATGGTGTGGTAGGAACAATAAAGACAGTCAGCGGGGGAAGAACTTTAGTGGACTTTAACCATCCATTGGCAGGAAAAGATCTTTCATATAATGTGAAAATCAATAAAAAAGTAACAGATGATAAGGAAAAACTGAAAGGATACTTAAAGCTAAGCTTAGGCACAAAAGATTTTGAAGTAGAGTTGAATAATGGAGATGCCAAAGTAAAGCTAAAGAATGATATACCAAAAGAAGCTCAAGAAACTTTAAGCAAAAAGATAACTGAAATAATATCAACCATTAAAAAAGTTGAATTTACCGTCAGTAATAACAAAAAAGCGTAACTAAAATCTTCTCTGTGGAGTTAAAGTTGTCTCGGGGTATCGAAGATACCCCCATACGCTAGTGTGCAGGCATGCACAAAAACGCATAGTTTAAATATAAGTATGGGTCATTATTAAAATTATCATTCAAGAGGGGTAAGTTGGAACCGGAAATAAGCAATGCACAAACAGACACAGTTTCTCAGTCAAACCCATCAATTTCAGAGCAAAATCCGTCTATGTCTTCTCAAGGTGCTGATACAAATATTGATGCTGAGCTTGAACAGCTTTTAGCAAAGCAACGCGCTGCAATTAAAGTTGTTGGTGCAGGCGGCGGCGGCAACAATACTATCCAAAGAATATCCGAAGTTGGCATCATAGGCGCTGAAACAGTTGCAATCAATACCGATGCTCAGGATTTGCTTTATACTAACGCTAATAAGAAGATTTTAATCGGAAGAGAATTGACTAAAGGCCTTGGCGCAGGCTCCGAACCAAGGATAGGTGAAGAAGCAGCCCGCGAACAAGAAGTAGAAATTAAAAAGTCATTGCAGGGTTGCGATATGGTCTTTATTACTTGCGGTCTTGGTGGTGGAACCGGTACTGGCTCAGCCCCAGTCATAGCAGATGTTGCAAAAAAGATAGGTGCTTTGACAGTAGGCATTGTAACATTGCCTTTTTCAATGGAAGGGCAAAGAAGATATGAAAATGCTGTTATCGGCCTTGAAAAAATGGAGCAGACTGTCGATACATTAATTGTCATACCAAATGAAAAATTATTGGAATTAGCGCCAGAACTTCCTTTACATACAGCTTTTAAGGTAGCAGATGAAATATTAACAAATGCAGTTAAGGGTATTGCAGAACTAGTGACAAAAACAGGTTTAGTTAACTTAGATTTTGCAGATATAAGAGCTGTAATGAAACAAGGAGGAGTGGCTTTAATCGGTGTAGGAGAAAGCGATACAGAAAACAGAGCAGTAGAAGCAGTTGAAAAAGCCGTTAATAACCCTCTATTGGATGCTGATATCTCCGGCGCAAACGGAGCTTTGATAAACGTCATTGGTGGGGAAGACATGACTTTGGATGAAGCACGAAAAGTTGTTGAGACAGTATCAGAAAAGCTTGATGACGATGCAAGAATAATATGGGGCGCGCAAATAAGCAAGGATCTGGAAAAGACCATAAGGACAATGCTTATTGTAACAGGAGTCAAAAGTTCACAAATCCTGGGTTCAGGAATCCAAACAACAGATAAAAGAAAAGAAGAGATAGAATCAGAGCTAGGAATAGAATTTCTTGATTAAAAATGAACTTCAATTCTTATTGGGTAAAATTTAAAAGCTTCATTAACGAGTCTGCAAGAGTCTTGAAAGTGACAAGAAAACCCAATAAAATGGAGTTCAAGACAATAGTTAAAGTGTCAGGTTTAGGCATGATAATTGTAGGCCTTATGGGCTTCGTGATTACAATGACAAAACAGTTGCTTTTTCCCTAAAGATTTATAAATAGCAAAAAAATCACATTCACTATTACTCTTTTTTACTTTTTACCCAGACTTAAAGGTCCAGGTAGAAAGCTAATGAGTAATAAATTATGATCTAAAGATGGAACAAGAATCAGCGATATACGGCTTAAGAGTCACCGCTAATAGGGAAGACCAGGTAATGGATTTCATTGTAGCTAATGCTCAAAGAAAAAAGTTAGAGGTTTATTCAGTCATAAGGCCTCATGGAATGCGCGGTTATATCTTTCTAGAAGCTGGCAACAAGACAGATGCAGAGCAAGCAGCCTTTAATGTTCCTTACGCTAGAGGTATTTTACCCAAAACAGTTGAATACAAAGAGATAGAGCACATGCTGGAGCAGGTAAAGCACGAAGTTAATATCCAGAAGAACGATATTGTTGAAATTATTTCAGGTCCATTTAAGCGCGAACAGGCAAAAATAACAAGAATAGACAAACAAAAAGAGGAAGTTGTTGTTGAACTCTTGGAAGCAGCTGTCCCTATCCCAATAACAGTTAAGATGGATGCTGTCAAGGTCATCAGGAGAGAGACTGAAGAAGAGGAAAAGCCGGAATAAGTTCATAATTCTTTTATCTGGAAAATCTTTGAACTCTAAAACCCCCAAGATCATTTTCCATTGATTCTAGGGCCTCTATGATTTTTCTCGTAAACGCAGCCATTTGATTATAAAAAGAAATCGCGTGATGGAAGTTAAGTAGCTTGACAGGCATCTCAACTGATTTTGTACTCTTTGCGCCAATGCCGAACACAACCTTACTGCTTCTTTTTGTTTGCTCAAGCATGGTTTCCATGAGTTCAAAATGGGTAAGTAGCGAATTAGCAGTTTCCTTTGTCTGTTGGATTTCTGACACTATCGTGCTAGCATCTCCAGACAGATGTTCCTGCAAATCATCATATGTACCTACTTTCTGCCTTCTTTGCTCCATGGCTTTAAGAATTTCAACATCACGTCGTAGCTTTCTCATGTCTTCGACGAGTCTATGAACAATCATAACTACAGCGGTACTGGACTCCTTGGCCTTGTGCAGCTTTTCAATTTCAATATTTTCTAATGCCTCTGCAGTGTGTAAATCTTCATCTATCTTGTCGATTTCAGGGGGTAGCTGCGGACGTCTTAATAATCTCCTTATTATCCTCATATATAATGTTTTATCAGAATTATTATTTAAATCTTTTCAAAGAGTAAACCAGTCGTAGATTCAGATTAAAAAATTCCGAAACCCTTATAAACAAAATTTAATTTCTAAGCGCTATAACAAATAATAAAAATGGCATCACAAACAGTCGAATCATTAGTACCTGGAGGAAAGGCAACTGCAGCGCCTCCGCTAGGGCCTGCTTTAGGACCGTTAGGGGTCAATATAGGCCAGGTAGTTGCAGATATAAACAAAAAAACTTCTGCTTTTAATGGTATGCAGGTTCCTGTCAAAGTTATCGTAGATGTGGATACAAAGGAATTTGAGATTGATGTCGGAACACCGCCTGCTTCTTCATTAGTTTTAAAGGAAGCCGGAATAGAAAAAGGTTCTGGAAACCCAAAAACAGACAAGGTTGCTGATATTCTTATTGAACAGATAATCAAGGTTGCAAAGATGAAAGAAAACAATCTTTTAGGTAAGACTTTGAAAGAAAAAGTAAAGGAGATTATCGGAACTTGCAACTCAATGGGTATTTTGGTGGAAGGAAAGCCGGCAGTTGAAACCATAAAGGACGTTAATGAAGGCAAATTCGATAAGGAAATAAAAGAAGAAAAGACAGAACTTTCTGCAGAAGAGAAAGCTAAATTGGAAGAAAAGAAAAAGAAACTTGCTGAAGAGATGGAGAAAAGACGTGCAGAATTCGAAAAAACCGCTAAAGAGATCATTGATTCAATGGCTGGCAAGGAAAGAGGAGAGATTAAGGCTAAATTATCAGAAGCTGATATTCCAGATGCAATAATCAAGGAATTATTGCCAGTTGAAGGAGAAGCAGCTGTTCCAGGAGCAGAAGGCGCAGCACCAGTTGAAGGAGCACCGGCTGAAGGCGCAGCACCAGAAGCTAAAGCAGAAGAAAAGAAAGAAGAGCCAAAAGAGAAGAAGAAATAATTATCTCAAAAGATTTTATCACTTCTTTTATAATTCACATTATTTTTTTCCAGTAGTTCTAAAATCCTTGCTTTTTCCTTGCCTAAGCCTTTCCAATCCAGCAAAACAAACTTGGCATTGCACTTTTCCATCGCTTCTTTAATCAAATTCTCATCTAAACTATCTAAATTGTGTTTTGCACATATATGTCCAACAGCAAGATCGCTTTTTAACATTGCCTTGTTCGCAACATGATTATAATGTGAACCACCAATGACAAAAACAGATTCATAGTTTTTTTTCTCAATATTTTCATTCTTTGTTGTTTCATTGTTTTTTTTATTTGATGTATTATTATTCGTTGCAGCAAAACCATTGCACTTTTCAATTGCCTTAATTACAGACTTTGCAACTATATCTGCACCTTCTTTATCCCCCCAATACTTTTCATTGCTTCCAAGCTCAACAAATAATAATGGTTTTTCCATGAAAGGTCCATGATGTGTAGCTTCCAGGGTAGCTTCATATTCAGAATTCTCAACATTTTTATTCAACTCAATAAACATATTTTTTAATAAACTAGGATAAGAATGACATAAGGTTTTATCTTTCCCACCTTTATCAGCTTCTCCGAAATTTCCTATTGGATGGCAAGTTAACGACGCACGACCTTCAGCAGCTTTATGTTTAGAAAGAAAAACAAAAACATCTGCATCTATCTTTTTATCAAGATCATTTGCATGAATCATCTCAGAATTAATCGTATATAATTTTATATCGTTTAATTCAAATATATTATTATCCTCAAATTCTTCTTCTAACTTATTGAAGCTAAAATTATTGATCAAATTCTCTTTGATGTTAGTACTCGCTATTTCTTTCGAATAGGAAATGAGTGCAATGTTCATTATTAATGTATTTCCAGAGCTGAAATAAAAATTTTCCCTTTTCTTCTAAATAAGTATATAAATAAGTATAAATATAAGTATCTATTTAAATAAAATACCAGCTAAAATCGTAATGTTTAAATATAAGTATCTAAATAAGAATAAAAATAAGTATATATACCTTAATTCCATATGAACTCCAGAGTCAAAAGCCAACTTTCGTTGGCTTTTGATTTATACTCTAATAGGTCCTTAATATGCCAACAGAATTCAAAAGAAAACTCTACAGAAGAGGTTCTAGCTTTGAAACAACTATTCCTATGCCTTTGCTTTTTGCTTTAGACAAGAAAAAGAAGTACAATGTAGTCTTTGCTTTTGATGCTGATGCCAATAAATGGTATGTTAAATTTGAAGAACGAAAATGAGGTGGAAACATGTATAGATTTACGAAGTTTTTGGGCTCGTTAGAGCATTATGAGTTAGTTAAATTGAAGAAAGGGCTGGAAAAAGGAACAATAGATTTTGAAAAAGAGATACAGGACCGTATAAAAGAGCATGAAAAAAGACATTCGAAATTCTGCGCAACATGCTCAAATACATTAGACCACTATAATCCAAATAATTACACGATTATATTCGGCCCTGAAGATTTCAGGAAAAAAGCCTCCTTTTGCGGATTGGATTGCCTGGAATATTTTATGATAAATATGAAACAAATGAAAAAAGTGTAGGTGATAAAAATGCAGAAAAAATTGAATAATTTTTCAGAGAATAAAAACCTAAGTTATGCAAAATACATAGAAGAGATTACATTCGAGCAATTAAAGAAAATTTCTGTTGTTAATGATTATGTAAATTAAAAAAAGGTGGTGTAAATGGAAATAAATGAAATATGTGAAATAACCGGAAAGACACGGGATGAAATAGAAAAAATGTTGGAGAAGGATGATGTCATAGAGCTTAAATTGACGGAAAAATAGTAGGAATAAAGTATCACTAAAATGCATGATGAGCCTATTGATGAAATTTTTAAGGCATTGAACTCAAAAAAAGAGGGCCTGACAGAGAAAGAAGCAGAGTTAAGATTAAAAAAATACGGCTATAACGAAATAAAAGAAGAAAAGAGGATTTCTCCAATAAAAATTTTCCTCCAACAATTTAATTCTGCCGTTGTATATATCCTGATAGCTGCCTTAGTTATTTCTATATTTATCGGAGAACAGATAGATGCAGTTGTTATAGGGATAATACTGATCCTGAATGCATTATTCGGTTTTTATCAGGAATATCGGGCAGAAAAATCAATAGAAGCGCTCAAAAAATTAGCAAGCTTAAAAGCTACTGTTCTAAGGGATGGAAAAGAAAAAGAGATAGATGCAAAACTCTTAGTCCAAGGAGATATAATTGTATTGGCAGAAGGGGACAAGATCCCGGCTGATTCAAGGATATTTGAATTGGCCAATCTACAGACTCTGGAAGCTGCATTGACAGGAGAAAGCACCCCGGTTAAAAAAGAGCTTAAAGTTTTAGCAGAAAAAACACCTTTGGCAGATAGGATCAATATGACATTTTCCGGGACCGTTATAACCTGCGGTAAAGGAAGAGCAGTTGTTACAGGAACCGGAATGAAATCCGAAATAGGAAAAATAGCAAAACTAATGCAGGAAACAGAAGAGGAAAAAACACCTCTGCAAAAAAAATTGGATCAGCTTGGAAAATTGCTCGGAGCTTTGACAATAGTCATTTCCATAATTGTCTTTTTGGGGGGAATTTTTAAAGGTGGTGATTTAATAGAATTTTTTATCATAGCCGTAGCTCTTGCTGTTGCTGCCATTCCCGAAGGATTGCCTGCAGTAGTTACAATCGGATTGTCCATAGGCTCCCAGAAGATGGTTAAAAGGAACGCTTTGATCCGTAAGCTGCCTTCAGTCGAGACTCTCGGTTCAACAACTGTTATCTGTTCAGATAAGACAGGAACCCTGACAAAAAATGAAATGACTGTCAAGAAAATATACACTTGTAACAAGATCATTGATGTTACAGGTTCCGGTTACGAGAAAAAAGGAGGATTTCTGTTCAATAATAAAAAAATCAGCACCAAAGAGATTGAATTATTATTAAAAATAGGTACATTAAACAACGATGCTTCTTTGAATGATGGTAATGTTATTGGAGACCCTACCGAAGCTTCCTTGATTGTTTCTGCTGCAAAAGCCGGCCTGAAAAAAGAAGAGCTGGAAAAAAAGCATAAGAGGATCGATGAGATACCTTTCACTTCAGAAAGAAAAATAATGACTACAATACATGATTTCAATAGCGAAAAACTTGCTTTTGTAAAAGGAGCGCCTGAAGTCGTGCTTAAGCTTTGCAAGTCCGTTTATGAAAACGGCAAAATAAAGAAATTGACAGAAGCAAAGAGAAAAGAGATTCTGCAGATAAACCAACAATTTGCTAATAGTGCTTTAAGAGTCTTAGGTTTTGCTTTCAAGACAGTCATGAATAAGGACAGGACTGAAAAAAACCTTACTTTTGTCGGTTTGCAGGGAATGATTGACCCTCCAAGAGAAGAGATCAAGGGAGCAATAAGTAAATGCAGGAGAGCAGGAATAAATGTCATTATGATAACAGGTGATCATGAAATAACAGCCAGAGCCATAGGAAAAGAGATTGGATTAGAAGGAAAAAGCTTGACCGGGCAGCAGCTGGAAAAAATCTCCAATTTTGATAAAATCGTTGAGGATATAGCAATATATGCTCGTGTCAATCCTGAGCACAAGATAAAAATCGTTGATGCTTTAAAGAAAAAAGGGCATATTGTTGCGATGACCGGAGACGGAGTAAATGACGCACCAGCATTAAAGAAAGCAGATATTGGAGTAGGGATGGGCATTACAGGCACTGATGTTGCTAAAGAATCTTCTGATATGATCCTAACAGATGATAATTTTGCATCTATAGTGAATGCAGTTGAAGAAGGTCGTGGAATATATGGCAATATAAAGAAGTTTGTTGAATATCTGCTGTCCTCAAATTTAGGAGAGATTTTGACATTATTCACCGCCATAATGATCGGTTTACCTTTACCTTTGATTGCCATAATGATCCTATGGATAAACTTAGTTACTGATGGGTTGCCGGCACTAGCTTTAAGCGTTGATCCTTCTGATCCTAACATAATGGAGCAAAAACCGAGGAATCCAAAAGAAAAGATTATCTCAAATCCTATTATAGTGAGGATGATTATTGTTGGAATCACTATGATGATTGGAACACTTGCAATTTTCAAAATTTACAATCCAGAAGCAAATTTGATGTATGCGCAAACAATAGCGTTTTCCACATTGATGTTCTACCAGATGTTCAATGTGTTGAACTGCCGCTCTGAATTCAATTCATTGTTCAAGATAGGGGTTTTTTCAAACATGAAGCTTTGGGGTGCAATATTAATCTCAGTATTGCTGCAGATTTTAGTCATACACACACCATTAAGCATATTTTTCAAAACAGTACCTTTAACATTTATGGACTGGATCTATGTTGTTTTGGTTTCAAGCAGTGTGTTGATAATAGTTGAGATCTATAAATTTGCAGTGGCTAAATTTAACCCTAATGTCTGTAAGACTGCATGATAACTTTATTTTTTCTATTGTTGATGTAAGATTTATAAATGGAACTCCTTAACCAACAGATATGGAACTAAAACAGGTATGCCAGGAAATCCTGGAAGAGGCAAAGAAAAACAACGTCCAAGATTTAAAGAAATTTAACCGTATTAAACTTAAGGTTCTGAATAGATTGAAATATAAGAAAATCCCTAAAAACGCTACTATAGCTTCCTTAGCATCAGAACAAGACAAGAAAATATTCAAGAAAATTCTTTCAATGAAGCCTGTAAGAACATTATCCGGTGTCGCACCTATTGCTTTGATGACTGACCCTTATCCCTGCCCGCATACGCTTAAAGGCATTGGCCCATGCACTTACTGTCCTGGAGGTCCCGGAAGCCCTTTTGGAGATGTTCCGCAAAGCTATACTGGCAAAGAGCCTAGTACTAGAAGAGCTATAAGAAACCATTACGACCCTTATCTTGGAACATTCAATAGGTTAGAACATTACATTGCTATGAATTCTGTTCCTGAGAAAACTGAAGTTATATTGCAAGGAGGAACTTTTCCTTTCATGCCCAATATCTACCAGGATTATTTTGTCAAGTACTTGCTTAAGGCGATGAACGACTTTTCAAGACTGTTTTACGATGAAAATGGAATTGATATGAAAAAATTCAATACTTTCTTTGAAATGC
Source organism: uncultured Methanosarcinales archaeon (assembly GCA_964469645.1). Lineage (GTDB taxonomy): Archaea > Nanobdellota > Nanobdellia > Woesearchaeales > GW2011-AR4 > JACPJP01. The sequence continues at coordinate 27,739 of CAYXZV010000005.1, forward strand.
CTTCTGACATAAAAGACAAAGAAAGAACCGAAAGGATACAGAAAAAACTATTCCACATCAAGAATTTGGATCTAAGCGACAAAAAAACTTTGGATACAATAAATAATTTATTTTTTAATAATAATTCAATGAATAATGGAAATAAAAATATTGGGAAAAATAATAATGAAATAATAGTACAATGGAAAAAATTCAATGAAAAAATAAACAATGAACAAAAAAACAATGAAAATAATAATTTAATTACAATAAAAAACTATTCAAATAATAATAAAAATAATAATATAAAAAATATTGAAAATAAAAATAATAATTCTAATGAACTAAACCCAAACATTGCAGCAATGAAAACAGTATTAAAAAAAGTCAACGAACAAAACAATAATTCTATCACATTAGAACAAGCCCAGAAAGAGAACGAAACCGCTAAAATTAGATGTATCGGATTGACAATAGAGACGAAAAGCGATTATGGAAAATTAATTCATGGGAATCAAATGCTGAAACTAGGATGCACAAGAATAGAATTAGGCATACAAAGCATTTATGATAAAGTTCTGGAAAAAACAAACAGAGACAACACTGTACAGGATAATATAGAATCAATAAGGATATTGAAAGACTTAGGGTTCAAGATAAATGCACATTACATGCCAGGTTTGCCTCTAACAACTAAAGCAATGGATCAAAAAGGACTAAGAGCACTATTTGAAGATCCTGATTACAAACCAGACATGTTGAAAATATACCCTTGTATGGTTATGCCCGGAACTAAATTGTATGATGATTGGAAATCCGGAAAGTTTAAGCCGCTAACAACTAAAGAAGCTGCAGAATTGATTGCAGAGATGTTTTCTTACGTTCCTGAATGGTGTAGGATAATGCGCGTTCAAAGAGATATTCCAACTTATATGACTTCATCAGGAGTGGATAAGACTAATTTAAGGCAGTATGTAGATAAGATATGCAAGGAAAAAAACATCAATCCAAGAGATATAAGAGCGAGAGAAGCAGGAATGAATAATAAAGACATATTAAAAAATATAAATATAAAAATAATTGAATATGAAGCATCTCATGGAAAAGAATTTTTTATTGAAGCAGAAGATGAGGAAGAAGATATTTTGATTGGATATTGCCGTTTAAGATTTTCATCCCAATCCTTAAGAAAAGAAATCACTAAAGATTCTGCTTTGATTAGGGAATTGCATGTTTATTCATTAGCAGTAGGGCTTGGCAAAACATCTGAAGACAGCTTACAACATCGCGGAATAGGTAAAAAACTGATGGAAAAAGCAGAGGAAATAGTAAAACAAAAAGGAAAAAACAAAATTGTTGTAATAGCAGGTATTGGAGCAAGAGAATATTTCAAAAAACTAGGATATGAGCGTGATGGGCCTTACATGTCCAAACAAATATAAAATGCCAACAGAAATCCCAAATTCAGAAGAAATTGAATTCAAAGAGAAATTCATAGAACGTTATAAGAACTTAACAGACTTCAATGAATTTAAAAAATACTCTTTATCATTTCTTAGAAGATCAATCAGAATAAACACCTTAAAGATATCAGTAGAAGAACTAAAGAAAAGATTGGAGAAGAACTGGAACTTAGAGCAGATACCCTGGTGCCAAGAAGGATTCTATATTGAACATATAAAAAAAGAAAGAAGAGATATTGGAAATTTAATAGAACATTCTTTGGGTTATTTCTATACCCAGGAAGCAGCTTCTATGATCCCTCCTTTAGTTCTGGAGCCAAAGGAAACTGACGTTGTTTTAGATATAGCAGCTTCTCCAGGAAGCAAAACAACCCAGATAGCTGCAATGATGAAAAATAAAGGAATTTTGATCGCAAATGATTATCAGATACCTAGGATAAAGCCTTTAAGCTTAAACCTACAAAGATGCGGAATAACTAACTGTGTAATTACATTGATGCATGGCCAGAGATTCTATAATTCCAACATAAAATTTGACAAAATCTTGGTGGATGCACCTTGTTCCGGAACAGGAACCATAAGGAAATCTCTAAAAACATTAAGAATCTGGAATCCAAATATGGTAAAACGATTGTCAATAACACAAAAACAGCTTATAGAGACAGCTTTCAACACATTAAAGCCAAACGGAACTTTAGTCTACTCAACATGCTCCAATGAGCCGGAAGAAAACGAAGCAGTAATTGATTTTTTACTGGATAAATATGATAATGCAGAAGTAGAAGAGATAAACTTGAAAGAGATAAAGAGAAGCAACCCAATCTTAGAGTTTGACAACAATAAATATAATGAAGAAATAAAAAAATGCTTAAGAATCTGGCCTCAGGATAATGATAGTGAGGGCTTCTTTGTCGCCAAGATAAAGAAATTCTAACTAATTCTTTTTCTTAGCAATCCTGGTTTTCTTAACTACTTTAAGCTTACGGCCTACTTTATGTCCGTTAGTAGCATGGCCATTTCCATTACCTAAAGAATGCCCATTCCCATTCAGAACCATAGAATGCCCATTACCAAGAGCATTACCTGCTGTAGCAAGACCATTGCCCATTTTGGCAAACCCATTCGTTGCATGCAGCTCCTTTATCTTTTCCTGCAAGAACATAATAGTCTTATTGTTATCCTGTAAATTTAATAGGCTTCCGCATTCAGGACATTTAAACTCAAAATCAGTAGCTTTGTCAAAGTTAACCCTTACACAAGCGCTTGGACAAAGGTATATATTGCCCCTATTAGCTTCCTCATGTGCAAGCCTTTCGGTAAACTTCTTGATCTTAGAATAATGAACGTTCTTCATAAGATCCTTAATCCTTTTCTTGTTAAAGGTCCAGTAGCTTATATACCAGCCTTTCTGCCTGTCCTTTTTCCTGTAGTAAGTGACCAAATTATGGTTATAAAGCCTATACAGAATGTTCCGAATCTCATGAATATCAGATTTTACCTTTTCAGCTATTTTAAAATCAGAAATATTCTTCTTATCCTTAAGAAATTCAACTACTTTTAAACTATCTTCTCCAACTACTTCTTTTACTGTATCATATATTTTTGTGTTTGTTATTTTCATTTTTAACTACATTACCCCACTATTAATTTTCTTAAATTACACCCCATGAATATGAAAAATCCCACCAAGGCTTATACAGGAGAAAAGAGGTGATCAAAACTCCTACACATCCCTCGACGGTGGGATAATTGAAAATGATTCCAGCCTCTTGCCTCTATTGCTTGTTTTAATTCCACCCTTCCCAAAATTAGATGGGAATATTTAACCCCCTTTAATCGCTATAATCGGTCCAGAACTACATTCTGTTCAGTAGGACCTAGCAAAGAGTTTAGGCATCGCTACTATATAAATTCTCCTATACTCCAAAACCACCTTTTTAAAGTATTCATTGGAAAGCATATATTTAAAGCTTTCGGTTTTTACGTGCCCGTACAACAGTGTATGGGGTGATAAACAAGCGACACACTTCGTGCGGTTCGGCGCTACGCTCAATCACCCGAGACTTCGAAGGTACAGAAAATTATATATAAACCATCTAAATAAGGCTAGAAGATGGAAAAACAAAAATCAGCAGGCGCAATCGTCTTTATAAAGGAAAAAAAGCCTATTTACCTTCTTTTGCACTATGAGGAAGGGCATTGGGACTTCCCAAAAGGGCATATCGAAGCAGGCGAGAGTGATACTGATACTATAAAAAGAGAAGTAAAAGAAGAAACCGGAATCAAAGATGTTGAAATTATAAGAGATTTTAAAGAAAAAATGCAGTATTACTTCAAGTTTAACAATGAATTAATCAACAAAACTGTTGTGTTCTATTTAGCAAAAACAGAAACAAAGAAAGTAAAGCTCTCTTTTGAGCATATTGGCTCAACATGGCTCCCTTACAAAGAAGCAATAGAAAAATTGACTTTCAAGAATGCAAAGGAAATATTAAAAAAGGCCAATAAATTTATAAAAACAAATAAGACTTTGGATGAGTTTAGCTAAAATGGCAGGAAGAATACAAAAAGCAAGAAAAGCATATGAAACTAAAGATATAGAATCAACAAAAAAAGCGCATACAGCCAAAGCCATAAAATCTGCTGAAGAACATCATACATCTACAGGTTCTTATGTTGGTGATTTTGTCTATGGCGCAATAGATGGTTCTGTAACCACATTTGCTGTTGTTTCCGGAGTTGCAGGAGCAGCATTATCCGCAAATGTTGTCATAATTCTTGGTTTAGCTAACTTATTTGCAGACGGCTTTTCGATGGCTGTTGGAAACTACTTAAGCTCAAAATCAGATAAAGAATTCATTGAAAAAGAACGCGCTAGAGAGGAATGGGAAATAAAGCATTATCCTGAAGGGGAAGTAGAAGAAATAAGATCAATTTTCAAGAAAAAAGGCTTCAAAGACAAGCAATTAGAAGCTGCAGTAAAAACCATAACTTCCAATAAAAAAGTATGGGTGGACACAATGATGGCTGATGAGCTTAATCTTCTGGAAGATAAAACTTCTCCAGTAAAAAAAGGAGCAGTAACATTCATTTCATTTTTATTAGTTGGTGCAATACCTTTGATCCCTTATATACTATCATTTTTTTCTGAAGCAATAAAATCTAGTGTTTATACATTATCGATTATAATGACTTTCATAGCCTTCTTCTTCATCGGCTCTGCAAAAGTCTATGTAACAAAAAAGAACTGGTTAATTAGCGGCTTAGAAACCTTACTTGTAGGAGGAGCTGCTGCAATAATAGCTTATGCAATTGGATTTTTCTTGAGAGGATTGGCGTAAGTATTGTCACTGTATAGTGGTTATAAAATAGAAAGATTTAAATAGTAGAAGTTTCTTTATAACTTCCTATGAGTCTCGAACTTGTATTACAGGATACACACACAGGACAGCTTCATGTAATTACAGGACCGACTATATTTGGGCGAGCGCCCACACCGGAAGGTTCTAAGGGGGTATTACAAGTTGATGGTTCTAGAATAAATGTTTCCAGGAACCATTGCATTGTTGAACTTCAACCTAGTGGTTATGTTGTTAGAGATTTGGGCAGCACTAACGGAACAGAGCTTACTACAAAATTGGGTTCCAACGAGAGAAGGCCTATTGGGATAGAGGATATCTTAGTATTGGATAGAAGTGAAGGTTGGGGTTATATGGTTGTTGGTATAAAAGACCCCAAAAAAAGCCATGCTCTTCTTATCGGCTATCCAGGTACACCTGGATCAGGGAATTATCTTCCAGGTGTTAAAAATGATATTGAAGCTATGAAGCCCGCACTGGAACAACGAGATTATTCTGATAGAACAACAGTTCTTTTTGATTATAATGCAACAGAATCAAATATAATGAATCAATTAGAAAGAATGGCCTCACAGTCAACGGAACATTCTCAAAATATAATCTATTTTACAGGACATGGAGCTAAGAATGGCCATATGTTGATAGCAGATGGTCTTTTAGATCCACAGAAAATGCTTGACAAAATTGCAAATATCCCGGGAAATAAAGCGGTTGTTTTTGACATGTGTTATGCAGGTAATGTTCTTAACGAACAAAGTTATAGGGTACCTCGTAATACACTTGTTCTAACAGCTTCTACAGAATATGAACAATCTGCAGAAGGTCAAATTGATCAGATTGGTGGAACTAAGAACGGATATTTCACTGGTGCTCTCCTTTCCGAACTCAATGATAACTCTAGGCCTGTTGACTTGCGTAGAGTAGGTATTAATCTACAGAAATTTGGTCTTCCGCAACATAGTATTAGCATACCTCAAAGCCCGATGCAGGGACATGAGGGTGTAATATGGTTTGTTATGGACCCTGTTGGATATAAATAAAACTTCTATAGGAACTATCTAAACAGTATTATATTAGAAATATCAAAAAGCAGACAGATTTAGTATTCTTTAGAAATAAACCTCAGTAAATAAAAAAATACAAAAAACATTATAAACCAGTAAATTACAGTTCTTAATATGAAAAACCCCGAAGTAGCAGAACTTCTAAGGAATATAGCACAGTTATTAGAGATCAAAGAAGAATTAGTTTTCAAGATAAGAGCATATGAAAAAGCAGCTTTAGTTATAGAAGATCTTGACGAAGACATAGAAGAAGTATGGAAGCAAGGAAAATTAGATGATATTCCTGGAGTTGGTGAAGCTCTAACAAAAAAAATTTCTGAATTCCTGGAAAAAGGTAAATTAGAATATTATGAAAAACTAAAGAAAAAAGTTCCTGTCAAGATAGAAGAATTAGGCCGCGTTCAGGGTTTAGGCCCAAAAACCATTATGAAGCTCTATAAGGAACTCGGAGTTAAAAACCTTAAAGATTTAGAAAGAGCAGCGAAAAAGAAAAAAATTGAAAATATTGAAGGTCTTGGTGAAGTAGTAGAAAAAAACATACTAAAGAGCATTGAATTTGTAAGATCTTCCGGAAACAGAATATTATTAGGAATTGCCTTAGATACAGCAGAAGACATTGTTTCTAAATTAAAGAAACTAAAAGAAGTAAATAAAGTAGAGGTTGCAGGATCTCTAAGAAGAAGAAAAGAAACGGTTGGAGATATTGATATCCTAGTCACAACAAAAAATCCAAACAAAGTAATTGATTTCTTTACAAAAGGTGCTGAACAAGTTCTAGCTAAAGGCCCGACAAAAGCTTCCGTTAGGCTTGAAGGAATGCAAGTAGACCTAAGAGTTTTACCTGAAAAACATTATGGTGCAGCTTTATTGTACTTCACAGGCTCTCAACAACACAATATTGCTCTAAGAAAGATAGCAATCAAAAAAAGAATGAAATTATCCGAATATGGTGTTTTTCTTAAAAAAGGCAATAAATTGATTGCAAGCAAAACAGAAGAAGAATGCTACAAAAAATTAGGATTAAAATACATTGAACCTGAAATAAGAGAAGATGAAGGTGAAATTCAATTAGCAATGAAAAACAAGCTTCCAAAACTTATAGGATACAATGACCTCAAAGGAGACCTGCAGATGCACTCTAAATATTCTGATGGCAATAATACAATAATGGAAATGGCACAGGCAGCAAAGAAATTAGGCCATGAATATATCTGTTTAACAGATCACATAGGAAAAACCTTCCAAATTGCAAATTCAATGAACGAAAAAAGAGTTAAAAAACAAAGAAAAGAAATTGATAAAATAAAAATAAAAAATTTCACAATTCTACAAGGCGGTGAAGTGAATATTCTTGATTCTGGTAAATTAGACATAGAAAATAATGTTTTAAAACAATTGGACATAGTTTTAGCTTCTATCCATTCAGGATTCAAGAATCCAAAAGAAAAAATAACAAAAAGAATTACCAAAGCAATGGAAAACGAGCATGTTGATATAATAGCACATCCTTCCGGGCGTTTGATCAACCAAAGACCTTCAATAGAATTAGATATTGATAAGTTATTGGAAAATGCTAAGAAAACCAACACAATATTGGAAATAAACGCTACTCCTCAAAGACTGGATTTAAAAGATATCCACGTAAAAGTAGCAATCAAAGCTAAAGTTAAATTATCCATAGGAACAGATTCTCATAATGTTGATCAGTTAAGAAACTACAAACTAGGAATTGCAACTGCAAGGCGTGGTTGGTCAACAAAAAAAGACATAATTAACACTTATTCTGTTAAGGATATGTTGAAATTTTTGAAATAAAAAACAAAATTCGAACTTTGTTCATAAAGAGTAGCAATTTACTTTTTTATTTTTTTATTCAAAATGCTTAAAAATGATTAAGTAAAGTACATGTTCTAATGACAAATTTCGATGAAGAGATTAATCGAGCAGCTGAAAGAGAGGAAATAATTGAGACAAAAGAGTTAAAAAGAGCATATCGATTAATTTCACATGTTGATGATAGCATATATAATTTTGCGAGTGGGCCAAGACCTGTCGATCTAAACAACCGTGAGATAGTAAGACCATGGATGGTTGACCTAATAAGAGCAGGTCGTTTGATTCATGATGCAAAAAAACATCATGAGAGAGTTAAAGAACTCGCTAACAAATTATATAGAGATATCAGAAACTTAAGAAATCCCCCAAAAGGAGAAACAATCACCGGCTTTCTAACACAAGGAGAACTAGATACTTTATCGCTCGCTAATAACCTTGCGGCTGACCTCTCGAAAATAATGGAAGAGTATTTGAACACCCTTAAGTGGATTGGCAGCGGACAAACTAGAGAACGTGAAGTAACTTACGGTGGGCCACGTTTATATCCAGCACCTCATTTAAGGGCTGAACGGGCTAATCGGAGGTTTAAGAGCCTTCCAGAAATTCTTGATGATATTAAGTCTGTAATTGATGCATTACATGATTTATTGGCTATAGAAAAGAAAATGGAATCTTATTTTGAATTCGCTAGAGAGACTGGTCAAGAAGCTAAAAGGGAAGAAGTAATTGAAACCAGAGAATTGATGCATGCAAAACAAATACTGACAAGAGTTCATAATTTTCTTGATGAACTGGGAAAACCACCTGATAGTGTTGCAGCAAGGTACTTAAATAATCCTGCAGTCTATAAGCCCTTAGGTCGTAATCTCGAAATTGCTGCTCGTCTTGTTGCAGACACCAATAGACACCACAAACATCTAAGCGAACTTGCTGAGAGAATATACCGTGCTTTAAGCGCCTCTTTGACTGAGGAGGAAATAAAGACTCTAAGATTAATATACCATCATATGAGAGACAAACTTTCTGGCATAGTCGATGAATTAGACCGTGTTATCAAAAGTGTTGGTAGTGGCCATAGTTATTCAAGTGATGTGAGATCTGACCTTCTTAAAGTTCTTCCTGAAATTGACGATGTAATCTACGTATTAGATCATTTTAAATCCATAGAAAGGAAACTGCAAGGCAGATAGAGGCTGGGCAGCAAAAAAAGATATAATAAACACGAATTCTGTCAAAGATATGCTTAAGCAATTGAAATAAATTCAAAAAATATATAAAGCTCCTATCTGCATCATAACTAAATGGTTAATGTAGCAATTAACGGTTTCGGCCGCATAGGAAGGTTGGTTCTGAGGGTAGGTTTAAAGGAAAAAAGCCTTAATTTTGTCGCTATTAATGATCTTACAGATGCTAAAACTCTGGCACATCTGCTTAAACACGATACAGTTCATGGAACTTTAGATGCTAAAATAGAATCTGGAAACAATTATATCAAAATAAACGGGAAAAAATTAGTTGTTTTATCAGAAAAAGACCCTGCAAAACTTCCATGGAAAAAGTTTAAAGTTGATGTTGTTGTCGAAAGCACTGGAAGATTTAGAAAAGAAGCAGATTTGAAGCACCATCTAGAATGCGGAGCAAAAAAAGTTCTATTATCAGCTCCTGGAAAAGGAGGAGATGTAAAAACTATTGTTTTAGGCGCAAACGATAAAGAAGCTAAAGACCTTAAAATATTGTCAAACGCTTCCTGCACAACCAACAGCTTAGTTCCTGTTGTAAAAGTTTTAGATGAGGAATTTGGAATTGAAAAAGGTTTCATGTCAACAATACACGCATATACAAATGACCAAAGATTGTTGGATCTGCCGCATAAGGATTTACGAAGAGGCCGTGCAGCTGCCGCTAATATAATCCCAACAACAACCGGTGCAGCTAAAGCTATTGGAGAAGTTTTAACACATCTAAAAGGAAAAATGGATGGTTTATCTTTTCGTGTGCCAGTACCTTGCGGCTCAATAACCGATTTTACATGCTTGTTAAAGAAAGAAACAACTGCAGAAGAAGTAAACAAGGCAATGAAAAAAGCTTCTCAAACTCATTTGAAAGGTATTTTAGAGTATTCAGAAGAGCCTTTGGTATCATCAGATATCATAGGGAATAACCATTCATCTATATTCGATTCAGGACTGACAAAAGTAAATGGAAAATTAGCAAAAGTCTGCGCATGGTACGATAACGAATGGGGTTTTTCTGTAAGAATGGTTGATATGTTGAAGTTGATGGGGAAATAATATCTTGTCTTAAATTGAAAATGGATGTTGTCATTGAAAACAATTCTGGAGCAGACTTAATTGTTGGTCATTTAATTATTGAAAACCTACAAAACAAGAAAAACAGAAATAAAGGGATGGAAAGGGAAGTAAGTGCGCTACAAAAGGAAGTCAAAGCAAATCAGGATAAATTTCTTAATACAGAAACATTAAAAGCATATGAAGAATTCATAAACTCTTCTCAAAGCGCTATTGAATCAAAAGACCCAGGTCCTAAAATTCTTATAGATCTTATTCTGAAGAATGGTTATTTACCCACTGTATCTAGAGTAGTTGATTGCATGAATATAATCTCTATTAAAACCGGTTTGACAATCAGCATATGGGATAAAGACAAAGTAAAAGGAAATATTGTTTACAAATTATCCCAAGGAGGAGAAAAGTATTTACCTTTCATGGGGGAAGAAGTTGAACTCTTAAAAGATGAGTTAGTTGCATTTGATGATGAAAAGATACTGTGTTTAGTCAGGTATAGAGATTCTCAATACGCTCCAGTTACATTGGAAACAAGTAATATCATAGTGCATATCCAGGGGGTAAAAGGAATTAAAAAAGATGTAATTGAGAATGCTCTTGATGAATTGGAAAAATTGCTACTGGAAACCACAAATGGCCAGACAAATGAAAAGAAGATAGTTACTTAAGAAACAGCTTTCAAAACACCATCAAATTCTTCTTCTGGAGTTCCAGAACCATCCACATCAACTAAACTCCCTTTCTCTTTATAATAATTTATCAAAGGCTCTGTTTTTTCCCTGTACACTTTCAATCTTTCCTTTACAGCTTCCGGTTTGTCGTCTTCCCTTCCATATAAATCTCCAGAACACTTATCACAAATGCCTTCCCTGTTTGGTTTTATATATTCCAAATGATAAATAAAGCCGCATTTGCTGCACACTCTCCTTTTCCCTATTCTGTCTATGATAACATTATCATCTGCCTGTATATTGACAACTTTGTCAATCTTAATTGTTTTAGCAATTTCATCTGCCTGATTAATGGTTCGAGGAAAACCGTCTAAAATAAAGCCATCCTTGCAATCTTTTCTGTTTAACCTTTCTTTTATCATTTCAATTACCAAATCATCAGGCACTAAACCGCCTTTATCCATGAAAGATTTAGCTTTTACTCCCAGTTCTGTTTTTTCAGAGACATTTTCTCTTAACATGTCACCTGTAGCTATATGTGGAATTTTTATTTTCTTACTTAGCTTTACTGCAGCAGTTCCTTTTCCTATTCCAGGCGGTCCTAATAATACTATGTTCATTTTAATCACAATGATAATCTACTTGGTTCTTTTATATCTTTCTTCTGTGGTGGGGTGGGATTCTTCATGTTGTATAACTCCTAATGGGGAGGTCAAAAATGCTGCGAAGCAGCATTAGCCGAGATATCCTACATCTTCCTCAATGCTAGATTCTTTGCTCCAAGATTCTTTTATTTTGCTCAGATAAGAAACTAACTCTTTTTTCATATCTGCCCATTCATTAAAAAATCCATTCAAAAACTCAACTTGTTGTTTCTCATCATTCCTTAAAACGACTTCCACTATGCTCCTTTCTGCCTTCATCATCTTCTTGAACAATACATACATCTCATTTTTTTCATCATCTGAAAGGTATCTTATCTCATACATGCTGCTTAAAGAAGACGCATCCGGATGTACCAAGTTTCCAATAACTTCAATATAGAATTCTAATTTTTCAACTATCTTTCTTAGTATATTCTTGATAAGGAATCTTTTGCTTTCTAAATTACTTATCTCAAACTCAGAATCCAGTTCATTGAATTTAGGCAATTTGTATTTCTTGCTTAACTTATAATATTCCTGCTCTATTTCATTTGCCATGTTAGAAGTTTGGTATTAAATGGGGGTTTTTATGCTTTATGCTTATTGCGTCAAAACAACAACATTCCCATCATCATCAATTAAGATAGAATGTTCTGCCTGGGATATCATCCCTTTATCTTTATCAGCTAAAGGCGGATGTCCATGCAACATCCCTAGCTGTTCCATCTCTTTAAGCCCGAATTTGGCTTTTGCGCCTAATTTTCTAGTTAACCATCTTGTTGTAAATGGAAGATTTTCATAACTTTCAATTTCTTTCAGGACTTGCCTTGTTATCATATTCCTTACCGGTTTTTTACTTCCTAACTCAAAAACTGTTGCAGTTCCAGCATCTTGCACAACGCCTGCGCCGGTACTTGCAAATGGTTCAATGGCAAAAACCATTCCTTTCTCTATCTTTGTTTCATCACCATTATCAAAATTAGGTATGCTTGGTTTTGTATGTATTTCATACTGTCCTAAACCATGACCGGATAAATTTCTAACCGGAGCATAACCATATTTATTGATAGTCTCCTGAATTGTTTTTCCTATCTCCCCTAAAGTAACTCCCTGTTTTATTATTTTAACAGCATTATCTAAGGCTTCCTGCGCAGCTTTAACTAAGTCTGAATATTTACCAGATAAATCAACTGTAACAGCAGTATCCCCGATAAAGCCATCAACATGCACACCAACATCCAGACAAACTAACTGATCAGAAAGAATTGTTTTATCCTCATCATCCGGACAGTAATGTGCAGCTATATGGTTGCAAGATATTTGAGCAGGAAAAGCCGGTTTTCCTCCTAATTCTTTTATTTTTTCTTCTACCTTATCTAAAACTTCAGTCATGGAAGCGTCTTTAACTATGAGGCTTTTACCATATTCTCTAACTTCTGCAGTTATCTTACCTGCTTTCTTTAATTTCTCAACATCTTCCTTATCCATATAGAAGAAGATTCAAGTTTGATTTATAATCTTAACGATTATAAACTTCAGGATTACTGAAACTTTCACTTCCAGTACATTTTCCAGTTTTGTGTTCAATATTCAAGGTATCTTCATCCATTAATTGAACTAAAATCTTACCTGAAGGTACAGCTTCAAATTCCCTAACAGGACTACTGCCTTCATAACAATAAACAGTTCCATCTACCGTTACTTGAGAAAATTCCCTGTTGATTTTTCCGGAAGTTTTAGGAATGAATTTATACAAAGAAGGTCCAGTAAATATTCCCGCTATGGAAACTACCTGTATAGAAGGATCTTCATAATGATTAATAAAAGAAAGGTATACATTCCAATCAACTACATATTCTTCTGGTGAAGATTCATGGAACCAGTTTCCCTTTATGGTATTTGCAACATCCTGCATCAAAATACCGCAAGTTCCGTCTTTACGTTCAATTAAATCATAGAATTTCTGTTTCATGTTCTCAGGGTAATAATCGAATGCACAATTTAGAAATTGATCTCTTGTAGGATACCTTTCCGGTTTAATAAAATTCAATGGCTTTCTTAGATCTATCAATCCAAAATCAAAATTACCTTGCTTTAATCCAACTTCTCCTAATAACGTACCTTCTTCTACTTTGTCTAAATTAATTACTTTTGTGCATGAACCTTCTGACGAAAAAGATTCACATTCAACTTTGTCTGCTATTTCCTTTACTTCATCCGATATAGTTTTGATATGATTGTAATAGCCAATTATATCTTTACATAATGCAAAAAAGATGGAATAATCGATTGGATCCTGTGTCATCCCTTCAGTCCACCATACACCGGTTATATGAATGTCAGCCGGTGCATACAATGGGTAGGCATAACTTGTTTCATACTCTCCTAAGTGTATGTGTGGATGCTGCGTCGGAAAAGTGTGTCCAGGTGGTCCTAAATTCCCTAATGGTGTTATTGATTCAACATCATTCATATCCACTGGAAACGTTGTAAATAATTCATCAGCACATTCAGGCAACAGTGTCATTTCATCTTCACCAGAAGAAGGTCTTCACCAAGGTTGCATTGAAAATGGGGATTATATAGGAAAAGACGCTTGTGATGAAGTGATATGGGATGAGACAGGTAGACCTCCTGATGAATGTTTTGAAGAAGGAGAGTTCATAGGAGGAGATTTTTGCAGGGAATTAACAGGAGAAGATTTTGGAGGAGCTCCTTTTGATGAATGTGTGGACGGAATTGAATATGTAGGCCATGAAGAATGCGGAGTGATTATGGGATGGGGTGTAGATGACGGTGATGGAATGTCACCTCCAGAATGCCTGGAGGGCGGAAGATACATAGGAGATGAAGAATGCATGCAGCTAATTGATCCCGGATGTGTAAACTTAGGAGCAAGTGACTGGGAGCAATGCCACAACATCATGAAAGAAAAATACGGCGCATCACCTGATGAATGTTTCGAAGGAGAAGGAATCAGATTCATAGGAGAATTACAATGCGCAATCATAATAGAAGAGATGTATGGAGGAGGAGGTGGACACGGAACAGCCCCTGACTATTGCTTCGATGAAAATGAGGGGTATATAGGAGATGAAGCATGCAGCGCTTTGAATGATGAGTTAGGAGGCGGTGGCAGCGGTGGAGACCACGGAACTGCACCTGATTACTGCTTTGATGAAGATGACAACTACATAGGAAATGATGCCTGCAGTGCGTTGCATGAAGAGTTCTTTTCTGGTGAAAAAGATCATGGAACAGCCCCTGACTACTGCTTCGACGAAGCTGACGATTACATTGGAGATGAAGCATGCAGCGCTTTGAATGACGAATTTGCAGAAGAAGAAATTGAAGACTTATATGACGAAATCGATGGCCTTGAAGGGGATCTTTTTGAAGATTATGACGATTTCGAAGACGACTTTAAAGACTTTGATGAAGAATTTGAGGATGACTTCGAAGAAGAAACAGAAGATTGATTTCTATAAAATTATCGTTCACAGTCCAAAACTATGCGAAATTTACTTCGTAAATTTCTTTAATTACAGTCCGAAACTGTCAGAAAACTCTTTTATTCTGTCAAACTCCAACAAAAACTTATGCCCTTGCTCTTTCATAAGGATCATCTTTTTGCCTTTTACTGACTGCTCTTCAATCATCCCTTTCTTTGTGAGCATATCTACATATTCCTTCAGCTTTGCATGTGATAAATTGGATTTATACAAGAGATGAGTGGGTTTGATCTTGCCCCCTTTATCCCGGATTGATCTAAGTATATCTGCAATTATCTCTAACCTCCCACGTCTTTTTACCCTCATTTTACACGCTTTGGTTTCTTCCTAAAGATCAGTATGAATGGTATCAGAAGATATATGAATCCAAGCAGTTGGATCAATTCAGCTACCACATAGATAGTCCTTGAGTATACGACAAAAATAAAAAAAGCCTGCGAAACCAAAAGTATGCTGAATGCAATCAATACAAATTTTGCGTTCTCGCTTTTGATTTCCCCATAGTTTTGGAAATATGAATAGGTTATGAGCAGAAGCAAAACAAATGTTGTAGCATAAAATAATTGGTAATGTATAGCACTAATCCACGTTGCAAGAAATATAAAATATACCAAAAGCACAATAACTCTCAGATTTTTCCACCTAAGCTTTGAGATTATTAAAAACAAAATCATAAATCCTAGCAGAGTAAAGAAAGTAAATGTAATGAATGCCAGCGCATTGATCTTAAACAGGCTTAATCCTGCAAATACTTGTTGAATTGTACTTCCAAGCGTAGTTCTTGTAATTTCTGGCTTATAGATCGCCAAGGTCCCGATAATTTTTGCGATAAACGCAAAAGTCAAGGCTAAAAAAGCAGTGCTGAAGTATGCATATTTGTTCTCCTTTGTTAATTTAAAGCATTTATAGCTGTAATATACAAGAAGTACACTGACTATGATTGCTATTAACTCAATGATAGAATCAAAGCCATAGAACCATTCTGGGCTGAATACATAATAACGAAGCCCGTATGGTACACTCTCAAATACCATAGCTTAAAAAAGCCGTTTTCCCTTTATAAACTTTATGCATCCTAGTTCTGTATCAGCTGTTCATAATGATTAATAAAGACCCTTCCAACCTAGTATTATGACCAACTAAACACCTCCAGACGTTTTTTGGTTCATAAATCAGGAGCAAGCTTTTGACACCCTCTTTTTGCTTGCTCTTGATAACTTTTTTATTCTTAGAATGTCAAAAACCACCAATTAGAAATTGGTGGAATTCCGTTGTTTAAGCAATATCCACAACTTTGAGCTTGAAGTTCAGATTCTTCCCGGCTAAAGGGGGATTTAAATCAACAGTTATGTCTTTGTCTGAAACTTCCTTTATCTTTACCGGAAACTGCTGTCCCTGAGGTGTCTTCACCATAAGGACCATTCCTGCTTTAGGTTCCTGTTCTTTAGGCAGCTGATCCCTAGGTATCTTTTTAGTTAATTCTGGATTATAGTCACCGTAAGCATCTTTTGATTCTATCTTTACGCTCTTTTCTTCTCCTTTTTCCATGCCGACAATAGCATCATCAAACCCTTTTATCACTTTTCCTGTACCGGCTTCGAATTCCAGAGGCTCACGACCTTCTGACGAATCAAAGACAGTGCCGTCATCCAATGTTCCTGTATACTCAACCTTTACCTTATCTCCTTTCTTTATAGCCATCATTATCACCAATCCACGAAAAAATAAGCAAGAAGCCCATTTAAACGTTTTTGTATCTAGTTTTACCAAGTATTATTTAAGTCTTTTTCATAAAAAACCAAAAAAAAAGAATTCTCAATCCCGTTCCTAATTCAGTTAATTACTCTTCTTTATTTTCAGGTTCAGAGCTTTCTTCACCCGCAGGTTCAGAACTTTCAGCGCTGTCTCCAGCACCTTTTGTAACATTAACAGCCTTTGGGCCTCTGTCTCCTTCTTCTACATCGAAGGTAACAGCGTCGTTCTCATTCAAGGTAACGCCTTCTCCCAATCCTGTCTGATGTACAAAATACTCTTTGCCGTCTTCTCCGGAAATGAATCCAAAGCCTTTACCGGCATTAAAAAATTTTACTGTTCCATTCATTTTATTCCTCACAATTTATTTTATTTCTCCTTAGATTAACATCATCATATTTAAATATTACTAAAATCAGTACAATATCCCAACAACAATGCCTTCTATATCCTCAAACCTTACCTTATCAGGATCTTCTTTATGGTAATTGTCTCCTTTTGTTATGAAATAAACTTCATCTTTATCTTTCCCTATTTTAATTACTCTATGGACAAAAGCATAATCATAGCCATCAACTTCATAAGCGATTATATCTCCAACTTTAATCTCACTTGCAGATTTAGGTTTTACTTCTATTGTAGTTGTACCCTCATCAATCAAAGGATCCATTGAATTGCTGTCAATAAATTTCCTTGATTTTGAGTTTTTGATGTCTATTCTAACACTATTGCTGAATACACTTACATCATCATCCTTAATCCTGTTTGTAGGGCTTTCTTTTTCCTCGCCATTCAGCTTCTTTTCCTCAACAATCACAACTTCTTTTTCTACATATTTTGGAATGAAAACTTTCTCTTTAATTACATGCCCAGTCATAAGTGGAATCTTATCACTACCATCTTTCACATACAACGTTTCAGTACAAATAATCTCTCCACTATCTTCTTTGCATTCCTCTTCCTTGATCATGCTATCAAACAATAGTTTACCAGAATCAGCCTTATCCATATAATTAGCACTAACTAGAACTGCAACTAAAACTAGTGCTAAAACCATCCCCAACTTAAGTAATTTCATAGTACAGAATATAGAATAAGTAGTATATAAAGGTTTCTATTTTGTTGTTACTTTAGAATGGTGAAATAAATGAGCCTGTCCGGATTCGAACCGGAATCAATCGGTCCGAAGCCGACCGCATTATCCAGGTTGTGCTACAGGCCCATAAACAATACTTAATTATCTCAATTTATAAATTATTCTCTAAATTTTAGTTATATAGTAATGGAACTAGATAATTTACTAATAATTCCAATACTATATCAGGAAAACACAAACTACTCTTTATCAATCATTTGTGTTTTTCCGCTATATTTATATTATTCCTACATTTAACCATTCTTATGAATTACAATCAGATTCTTGAAGAGCTATACAGCCTGGAATGTGTAAAGTTCAAGCAGACATTGGCAAACATGAAGTTATTGCTAAAAAAATTGGACAATCCACAAAAAAACTTAAAATGCATACATGTTGCAGGAACTAATGGAAAAGGTTCTGTTTGTGCAATGCTCTCTTACATATTGCAGGATGCAGGCTATAAAGTGGGCATGTATACCTCTCCACACTTAAAGAAATTCAACGAAAGGATAAGAATAAACAACAAACTAATAACAGACAAAGAAATAATCCAATATTATCTAAGAGTAAAAAAACACGTTACTGACCAAACTTTCTTTGAAATAACAACAACAATGGCTTTTCTTTATTTCAAGGAAAAAAATGTCGATTTTGCAGTAATAGAAACCGGTTTAGGTGGGAGATTAGATACAACTAATGTCATAACGCCATTGATTTCTGTAATAACAAATATTGGCATTGAACATACAGAATATTTAGGAAAAACAATAGAAAAGATAACGAAAGAAAAAGCAGGTATCATCAAAAAAAATGTCCCAGTCGTTACAGCGGCAGAAGGAAAAGCATTAGCTGCAATAAAAAAAATTTCCAATAAAAAAAATTCAAAGTTAATAATAATCAATAGAAATAAAATAAAAATAAATTATAATAATAAAAATAATATTGGAAAAAATAATTATTGGAATTTCGATTTTAATGGATATAAAAACATTGAACTGAAAAACTTAAATGGACAATTTCAAGCACTCAATGCCGCAATAGCAATAAAGACAATAGAAACATTAAAAAACAATAAAAAAATAAAAATCAATAAAAATAATGTAAAAAACGGATTAAAAAACACAAAATGGCCTGGCAGATTCCAATTTCTAGAAAAAAATGTTCTTATCGATTCCGCGCACAATCCTTCTGGCTTCAAAACCCTTGTCAAAGAATTAAAGAATTTAAAATATAACAAATTAATCCTTATAGCAGGTTTTTCAGACGACAAAGACATAAAAACAATATCAAAAATACTCGAAACAGACAAAACAATAATAACAAAATCAGATAATTTCAAGGCTGTAGAACCAAAAACAATAAAAAAATATTTCAATAATTCAAAAATAATAAATAACCCAAAACAAGCATTAAAATACGCAAAAACTATAACTAAAGACAATGATCTAATATTAATTACAGGTTCAATATTTTTAGTTGGTGAATTTTTATGAAAAAAGACTGGAAGCATGAAATTGCCAGGGATTTAATGGCTTTTGGCAGCATTATTTTCTACCTGATTGTCCTTGCAAGATCAACCATAGGAGAATATTTTACCTTTGTCTACCAGCTTCTGATTGCTTTGGCATTATTAACCATATCATCTTTCATAATAAAAGATGCAAACCAGCGCATAGCAAGAGCTTTCGTCTTATTGATATTCACAAGCTTGTTTTACAAAGATGTTCCCTTTACAGTCTTTGCTTCCTTACTGTGGATTCTTATGATAGGAGCAGCTTTCTACATCAAGATAAGCAAGAAATCAATATACAAAGGAATAGTTCTAGGAGTTATAACAGCAATAATAAGTTATTATTTGAGTTTCGTAGTTTAAAAAATAGAAGTGAAATTAATTATTTAGTTCTCCTGAAAGCATTCTATATTTTAGATCTAGCAAACCAGTTACTTCCTCTTCACTAAACATTTGTCTTAAATGATCTGTAGTTCCAAATTTCGTTGGATTGTCCTTCCTGTCAAATAAAGTTCTTTTATCTAATAACAATTGATCTTGTAAATCACCAACCACAATTCCATCTTCTACTAAACTATTCACGCAATTAATAACAACTTCTGAAGCAAGCAAAGAGCCATTTAAAAATGACATATATTCGCTTTCAGGTATGCTTCCATTTCTACATGATTTCATATATCCATCGGCAATTCTATTGTATACAGAATGTAAATCATCTCCCTCACTCAAATAATGCATCCATTGATTAAATTTCTCAAAAAATCCTTTTTGGAAATTCATATCACCACTAACTATCTGGTCTACAGCAACTAAATCTTTGATTCCATTATCTCCAAGAAATAAATCCAATCCAAGCTTATAACCCTTAGCTTCTGCCTCAGTTTGTGGTTTAAATGGCCGATAACTCTCTCTTCCTCTTTGTACAGCCTGGACTAACACTGAATCTCCAGCTATACCAATTTCACTTGCTTCCTCTTCTAAGTGTACCATATAAAAACCAGTATTTCTACCCCTTTTTAAATCTTTCTATTTATAACTACTCTAAAGAAGTAACAAATTACTTAATCCTAACACTCTCCAAATTCCTTGGAGCAACTGTTTCTAACCTGAATTGCTTATGCATTGAAGAAGCTAGATCTAAACATCTTGAACTTTCTCCGTGATTGACAATAATCTTCTTAGGCCTTGGTTCGCATCTTGAGACGAAATTCAGCAATTGTGTACGATTACTGTGCCCGGAAAACCCTTCAACTGTATGTACAGCAAGATTAATAGGCACAACTTCATTTTTACCGTTGTGGCCATCAGTTGTATATTCCTTTTCTCCTCTTTGGATACGCCTACCTAACGATCCTTCACCTTGATAGTTAACGAATATCATTGAGTTCTTCTTATTGTCAGCTAAATGCCTTAAATACTCTACAGAAGGACCGCCTTGCAGCATTCCTGAAGTGGCCAATATGACGCATGGTCCTGTCTCTTCAATGATCTGCCTTCTTTCCTCCTTGCTTCCTACTCTTTTGAATATCTCCGATAAGAACGGATTTTGATCTTTGTGAAAGATTAATTTCCTTATAGAGCTGTTCAAAAACTCAGGATAAGCAGTATGTATCGCAGTCACGTCCCAGATCAATCCATCAATAAAGACAGGTATCTTTTCCATCATTCCAGTTCTTACCATATTCTCAATTACAATCATTATCTCCTGGCTTCTTCCTACTCCTAATGTAGGTATCAAAACTTTTCCACCGCGCTTTATAGTTTCCTGCACAATTTTTTTAAGTTCAATATCGCTTTCATTCCTTTCTGTCCCGTTGCAGTCTTTCCCACCATAAGTAGATTCCAGGAGCAATGTTTCCAAACGAGGAAATACAGTAACCGCAGGATCTAAAAGAGAAGTTCTTCCATACTTCTGGTCAGCAGAGTATAAGATGTTGTGCAGACCGTTTCCAACATGCAGGTGAACCATGCATGAACCTAAAATATGGCCTGCATTGTACATAGTAATCCTGACATCAGGAGTCACATCACTGACTTCCTCATACTCTAAAGTGATGGTATGTTTTACCATCTCCTTTATGTCTTCTGTGGTAAAGATAGGATCTTTGCCTTCTGTCCTTTGAATCTTGATGTAGTCCAGAAGCATCAATGCCATAACATCTCTTGTTGGCTCTGTACAGTAAACTGGTCCTCTATACCCATACTTAAACAAGTATGGCACAAAACCAGAATGATCCACGTGTGCGTGGCTTACGATAACTGCATCTAACTCATTGATATTGAATTCAGGAGCTTCCAAATAAGGATATGGGTGCTGGTCAGAAGCAACATCTACTCCGCAATCCAACAACACCCTGCTTTCTGGTGTTTGTAAAAGTAAACAGCTTCTTCCTACCTGGCGAGCGCTGCCTAAATAACTCATCCTTATCCATTCTTCTTTCTTCTCTCTAATCCAGCCGTCATAGATCCTATGACCAACTTTATCCAAAAACTTTCTCCTATACTCGCTGTTTTGATACAAGACAGACCTTATTGTTTCAATTAATTTTGACCTTATAGCAGGCTTCCTGTTGATCAAAGGCACCCAGAAAGTCTTGCTTCTGATATCCCTTAAGATTGAGCCTTGCTTTCCTATTGCCAGTCCAGGTTTCTCAGCTTCAATCACCACTCTTGATCTTTGAGGGTCGAAAAGTACCTGGTCAACTCCTGCTTCTTCAGGAATTATTTTTTTGATCTCTTTTTCAGCTTTTTCCTCATCCATTGTTACCTTCGGATCCGGCCTTAGCTCTACTCTTTTCTTTATATTGTCAACTACTTTTTTGATAAGCCCGTTATTGTTCAGGAAGAAATCCTTATCTTTTGTGTACAGTACAATGTTTGCGCCTTCAAAACTCGCTTCGCTAATCTTGTCACTAGGCAAATTCTTCAGTATTTCCTTGATTATTTCTACCATTTATACACCTAATTAGAATTTTTTTCAGTATTGGTTATGTATATTTAATTTTGAAATTATGGTTTTTTAAAAGAATAACTTATACCTCGATTTTTGTGTCTATTTCTTTTGTTAAGACTTTCTTCACGCCATCTTTAGTTATGGTCACGACATCCATCCCGTTTCCGGATGCTATATCTCTCTGGATAGCTGCATTTATTGATTTTCCTGCCAGCTTAATCCCTTCTTCTACGCTCATGTTTTTCTTGTATAACGTTTCTAGTACACCATAGACCATGACACTTCCTGATCCTGATGTGTTATAATCGTCAATTTCCGCAATGCTTCCGTCAGGGCTTAAATCATAAATATGGAATCCTGCTTCATCTTTCCCGCCAACAATAAAATGTGATATCCCTGGAATCATGCTCATCTTTCTTATATTGTTGTAAACCATCATTGCTAAAAGATTTGCAGCTTCCTTGACAGTATTACTCCTGTCTGTCCTTATCTGCTTCAGCTTTAATTCCGCTTTGATGTATTTTGCCAATAATTGTACATCAGAAACTGTTCCCGCAACAGTCACAGCTATGTTGTCTGTTATGTTGATTATCTTATCGAAATTCTTGTTTGCGATCAAATATCCTGATGTTGCTCTTTTATCAGCAGCTAATACAACCCCATCTTTGCACATCAAAGCTAAAGTTGTCGTGCCTGTTTTCATTAATTCCTTGTCTTCAACCATTTTTTATCTAAGAACTCTTAATTTAAGAGATATGTATGTTATATTTAAAGATTACGGTTTTGTTAAATACAAAAGAAAATAATTTACCTTAAACTCTTCTCGAACATGTCATTTAAAGCACCTACAAAATAAGGGCTTTTTATCCATACTCCTGAATGAAACTCAGGATCTTTTGAACCCATGATGAAGAATACTTCTTCATTGTCGATATTTACAAACCTTCCATCGTGTTTTGTGCTAAGGACTTCCATTCCAGCATCAACATTTGCATTAGGAATGTTTGTATAAAACTTAACCTTGACTTTTTTCTTTGCTAAATTGTCTTTTACTTTCCTTAAGACTTTGACCTTGTTTTTTATTCCTTCTTCATTTGTAACTATGGTTACATTCTTTTTAGCTCTCAAAAGCATTTCTTTAATGAATCTGTTAACATTATTCCTTCCGACAACAGAATCTGTTATGTTTTCCACATCAACTTTCTTTATGCCTGTCTTATGCAAAAGCTCAAGCTCTTCAAAAATATCAGTTTCTGCTAGGTTTTCCACTATTTCTATTTGCTGATCTGCTTCTTCTTGTAATTTTTTCTTAACCCTGTCAACAACCGCTTCTGGCTGTACTGCTATGTATTTTATCGGCTTCCCTATCTTCATTATGATAAAGCCTTTCTTCTCTAATGATTCAAGAACATCATAACATCTGCTTCTTGGAACTCCTGATATCTCAGCTAGCTCAGATGCAGCTGCTATACCTCTGCTAAGCAAAGAAGTCCATATCTTTATCTCGTAAATATTCAGTTTAAAACGTTCCCTTAATTCCTGTAATGTTTCTTTTTGCAGTAACATTTTGTAACTTAGAATGGTTTACTTGTATTTAAAGGTTTCTATTTATTTGTTACTTTAAAGTGAGGACACATTAGATTAGTCTAAATTCTGGCTTTCGTACATTAATGTCAGTAAAACTTTATTCTAAGAGAAAAAGTTACTTAGCCTTCTCTATTTCAGTTGCTATTCTTATAAGATCATCAGCCTTGTAAGTTTCAAAAGGAATATCATGTAATTGCGCTTCTTTACGAGCCCACCCTTTTGGAAGATATGTCGGTATTGGGAAACCTGCATATAGGTTACCATCATCCATATGATAATAATTAAGCGGTCCAGCAAACCACTTAAATCTACCTTCCATGGATGGCTTACCAAGTATAAGCAAGCCTTTATGACCTTTTTCCATTAACTCTTGAACACCTTGTCTGCAGAATTCTGCTAATCCAAATCGTGCCCTTTCTATTGCAGCAGCATCTGTTCCTGCTTCTTGCACTCTTTGATGATATTGTTGTACCATTTTATCTTTAAGGTATTCTATTCCTATTTAAAAAACCTACTCTTAAATCAGATTGCAAAAACAAAACTAAAAAATAAAGAAATAAAAGAAGCTTACTCACTTCTCTTTCTCATTAATGATGCTACTAGTAAGATTGCTATCAAAACAAGCAATACTTCTCCAACAACCAGAGCAACTAAAAATCCTGAACTTTCGAACAATGATTTTTCCTCAGTTACTGGTAATGAAGGAGCACTTACTGTTCCAGCACTTACAACGTCTGTAGGAGTTGTGTCTGTTGGAAGATTAACAACAACATCGCTGTCTTCCTCCTCTTCCTCATCAGCAAAGATCTCACACTGAGCTACAATTAACTCAGCAGTCTCAGTTTCAGTCTCAGCGCCATCATTAAATGTAGCTGTTGATTGTACTGTGTAGATTCCAGGAGCAACTTCCTGTGGTACTGTCATTGTAAATGTCTTTCTGAATTTGCTGTCATCATCGAATGGATCGTTAGTTAGGTCAAACAGTTCCCTGAAGCTAACAGCTAGTTCAGCATTAACAATTTCCAATGAAACATCATCTTCATCATCAGCACCTGTGTTTATAACAGTTGTTGATAGCTGAACAGTTCTGCCGCATTTGATCTCTGAAGGAGTTAATGTATTTCTCAAAAACTTAACTTCATTGTCTTCTTTCTGAACCTCTAGTTCAAGAGCATATTCAACTGCATGTCCGGTTCCGTTCTCATCGTCACCTTCCACTTCAATCAAAACATCATAGTCTCCTTCGTCAACTTCAAGAGGTATCTTAAATTCAATAGTTACATCATTATTCTTTCCGTCTTTTAGATCCTTAATCTCATCTTCTTCATCAAGATCATCATCGTCATCTATACCTTCTATTGTTACTGTAACTTCGATATCTTCAATTTCAAGTTCTTCTTCATTAGTAAAATTATTTGTTGCCTCTATTGTAAATTTAACAGTGTCTCCTGGTCTTGCTTCTTCTTTTATCTTTTCATCATAATCCATATTCTTGTGAGTCTTGCTTCCAACTTTAACATCAACATCAGTTATAAGAAGTTTTCCGCCGTTGCTTGTACCTGTAATTAAACCATCTTCATTTAGAGCCATAGCAATAGGCACAATTAATAGAACCATAAACAATCCCAATATAACACTTAGTTTATTCATTTTTTATTGACCCCATATTATTATTTGATTATCTTTAACCTGTGAAAACGCTACTAGTATTTAAATGTTTTGTTATTGGACAATGGTAACGCCAAATATGAGCAGCGGTCGAAAAAGCCCTATATATAGTAGTACAAAAGAACCTTATTCAAATTTAGAATAAATGCTGCACTGATACTTCACTCAACCGGAAGCTTTCATGTTGTGATACATTCAATTTAACAAGCATAGGCTTTTAAATCAAAAATAAAATCAATAAATTCCTTATCACCGATTGGAGTTATATCATTTACTCTGAATTCTACAATATTTCTTTTAATTGAATCCAAAGGTACAGAAGCAACTTTTGAGAGTTTAATTAGATATTCAACATTTACATAGTCTCTTTTACTATTAAGAATATTAAAGAACATATTTGGTTGTGCACCAATCAAAAAAGCAAGTTGTCTCTGGCTAAAATGTTTAATTAAGAATAATTTTCTTTTTAATTCTGAGTTAATTTTGCAACTAAATTTGGTAATTTTTAATTTACTTAAAAATTTAAATTCTTTGCGAGCATTCAAACAAAATAAATCAATTTTCCAGAGCTTATGATAATTTTTCCAGTTGGTAATTTGAATATATCTTTCTCCTTTTGTTTCCTTGAATATCTGCTTTGAAGTAACACCTTCGAATTGTAATAATTTCTGGACAAAATTTGCTAATTTTTCTTCTTTATCAAAAGATAAATGATATGCAATGTAGGAGATATAATTCTCTTTTCTCACAATACCGATGCTTCCTTCTGCCGCAAATAAACCTCTTAAAAAAGCTCTTCTTAGTACAGAATTATTTGAAAAATCATTTTCCAATATCCTTTCAATTATTTTGCCAAAAATATTCCTCAATATAACACTACTAATCTGCATACTAATACATTCTTCTTTGTACCTTTTTGAGTGTTGGAGGTTAATTTTAGTTGTAGGAACACCAAGATGCTTTGCCCATTTCTCAACACTATTAATTTGAAATATTTTGTACCTTAGTTGATATCTAATACCTGTTATTTTTAGATTTAATCTATTTGTGAAAAAGTCAAGCATGAACTTTACCATATCTCCATCTTTAGAAGTAAAATCTAAATGATGTTTATCGTTGGATAGTTTACCATCACCTATGTACATACTAACCGCTTCCATAAATTCTTTATCGACATGAATTACTTTTGGAAGGATACTGGGATTAGGAGAACTACCCCTACTTTTATTTAAGTAATACACCTTAATCTGATCATCTTCAATTTTTTCTACTATCCAATCTTTTGGAACTAACTTTTCTACATTTATTTCCATTTTGATCAAACTCCAGAATCTCAATCTGTGTTGAGATTTCTTTTCAAATCTTAAAAGAAATCTCTCTGAAGGAAAAAGGGGACGTTTAGCGAATCTGCATAAGTGATTTTCTTGTCGTTTTTGACCGAAAATCACAATTTAGCAGATGAGCGTGTCCTCTTTTTCTAGAATTAGTAGATTAACTCCTTTATATATCTCACGCGCAAATGTCCAGTGCAGTATAAGCAATGTCCAGTGGTTCAAGGTAGCCATGAATTAGGATTCTTAAGTTTCTTAGGAAGGTAATCACTCATAACAAAATTTAACCCATGTTTAGACAACGCTTGTTGCTCTGCTCTTACTTTCATCTTTATCTGTTGCTGAATTGCATTCTGCCATTCCTTATAGTGCTTTATGAATGGATCATTCTTAAGAGCATCTTTGCCCCTCTTAATGTCTACTTCCTTCAAAGGATGTGTAGGTAATTTATAATCTACAATATCTTGGGGAGTGATTCCTATAAATTTTGCATTAGGCACACAAAAATATTGATTAATATGCGCAGCGTTTCCTGAGCCAACCTTAAGACTTCGATATATATTTGCGTACGCGTACATGTCACCATCTGCGAAAACATATACATCTAATTTCCTCTCATCACTTAATCTACGAATAAATCTACGTAAGGCTCTGGTAGGCACACCACCCATAGAAACTAAAATACAATTAGCCTTTTTCCAATAGTTATGTTTCACAAGCCTTTGAAACATACCTGCTGTCTCTATCGCTAAAATGAATTTAGCATTGGTTTCAAATTTCAGATGCTCAACAGATGTAGGTATTGAATATGCACCGGAACCAAACTTAGTACAATCAATCTTTATCTGCTTCCCGGTATCAGGATCTTTGTCAACAACAATTAATTTTCCTGCAACTTCTCCACCTTTTTCTTCCGGAATAAAACCAAGCTGTTCGCGATTAACCATCATCATCGCTTCCAAGTCATCCATGACTGTATCAGATTCCGGCTGCTCCTTGAAGGCAGCTTCTGCCCAGTTCTTAGAGATATAGTACATCTCTCTCTTTGTTGTTATGTCCTCTTCTTTGATAATGCTTTTTGCATGCGCCATCATGCGCAAAGTCTGCGCAAAAGTTTTAATAGTAGAAGCGGTCATAGTCCTTTCCTTCATCTTCCCCAACAATTCAAAAAAACCTTCTTTAGGATCATACTTTACATTAGTCAATGCACGAAGAGGCATCTTTAGCTCAGGAGCTTTTTTCTTTTTTATTCTGGAATAGACATTACTTGCTGTATCTTCTATTTCCTTTATCACTGAAGTGGATGACGTTTTTTTCATTTGATTTGTGTATTATTTTATTTATTTTTATTTGTATTGAATTTTTTTTATTGTTTTTAAATTATTGAACTTCTTTCGATTCTTTTTCTCCTTTTTCCTCACTACCATCTTCTGCACCTTCATCTTTTCCTATCTTCGCAAACTCTTCATCATATTCCAAATTCTTGGCTTCTATCTCTTCCAATGCGCCTCGCTTTTTCTCAAGAATTTCCGACAATAAACTTTCAATCTTTTTCTCATCCGCATCTTTCAATTTTAACAGTTCCTTTAATGCATCTCCAACATGAGGTATGAACATCTTTATGTAATCTCTTTTCTTGCCTTCAAACTGAATGCGCCTCTTCTTGCCTACATAGCTAGCAAGCTTCCTGCCACAATCCTGCAAAGCCAATTTGATCTCTTTGACAATCTCAGGATAATGTGCTATAGCTTCCTTGCTCTCAGAAGTAAAAGGAACCCATACAGAAGCGATATGGACAACTAAAGTTACAGGTCCTATAGGCAACGCTCCACGACTCTGGCTTAACCCATAATTTCTCCAAACAGTATTTATTACAGATCTAGTGACAGCACAAGCACCTTGTTGATACAATAAAGGAACCCTATTTGCATATCTTAAAAGATGCATGCTTTCTTCTGCATTTTGTTCACCACCATAAGCAATGCCTGCTTCAACAATAAATGGATTGCCTCTGTAAACGCTTGGAGGCCTTGTGATTGCAGCATAAAACTCTGCATTTATCTCTTTTTTCAAACCTTTTTCCAACAATTCCTGGCCAATTGGGCTTATGCAATCAATTGGAGGAGAAATTATTTTTGTTTTTTTAATACCTTCAATTAATTTCTCTGCAATTTCTCTGGAAACATTTTTTGGTTTTGTATTCGGAAGTACAGCAGCATTCTCACAGATCTGCTTAGCAGTTCCCGAACCGACTCTTGAAAATTCGCTCGTCAAAAAACTTTGCAGTGTCCTTGCTTCTGTCATACTAAGCATAGACAACAAGACACCAATCTCTATGCCATACGGATGCGGTTTGATTTCAACAGCTTTCTTAGGCAGCTGTTCAGAAGCTTTTGCGAAAATTATCTGCTCAGCTTTTGGATTGGTATATATTAATGTAATATGTGGATTAACGATAGCAGTTTGTTTCAGATATTGATCAACACTTTGGTCGCCTTTCTGGTAACTTCCTTCTAAATCCATTTCTATTCTTGTTCCATGCTCTTTATTCCATTTGACAGTCTCCTCTTTTAAGATTTGAGGTTTGTTATTCTGTGTATCGATATGCAGCTCATAGTATTGTGCATCATGTCTCTTGCTTATTCTGGATGTAATGCGAGCAGGCTTTCCTGTTGTTAATTGTGCATACAAGACAGAAGCGCTTATTCCAATACCTTGTTGACCTCGCGATTGGGACAATTTGAAGAATTTGCTTCCATACAACAATTTTGCAAAAATATTCGGAATCTGTTTCTTGACAATCCCCGGACCATTGTCTTCGACAACAACCCTGAACTTATTTTCTGACAGCTCTATAAGCTCGACATTTATTTCTGGTAAAACATTAGCTTCCTCGCAAGCATCCAAAGAATTATCAACTGCTTCCTTGATTGTAGTCAACAATGATTTTCTGGGATTATCAAACCCAAGCAAATGCCTGTTCTTCTCGAAAAAACTGGCTACAGAAATCTCTCTTTGCTTCTTTGCCAACTCAATTGCTATCGGCAGTTCTTCTTTTTTAGATTCCTCTTTTGCCATTTCCAAAAATTTAAGATAGAACTTGTTTAAATAATTAATTGTTTTGAAGAATTTATTTTTATTAGTTTTACTACAAAGGTTTAAAAGTTTCAACCTTTTACCAACTTTTTATGGTTGACGTACATCCTCTGGCACAATTCGGATTATACGCTACATTTGGTTGGTATGCTGCAGACTATCTACAAGCTAAATTACAAACACCTTTAAGAGCTTCTATGATGGGGACAAGTGAGTTAGAAGAAAAGGTAGCGAGTTACACCCCACTTGGAAAATTTTTATTTCCATTTATTTATTTAGCATATAGAAATGAATTAAAAGATAGATAGGTTTTTGACTTAATCTAAGACCAAAATTAAATTACAACCGCAAGATAATAAATCAAACCATCTCCATCGCATTCTTCCTTTTCATATCTCTTCTTTTGTTCTCTAACCATTTATAGACGCTTGCATGCGTACTGCCCCTCAATAAAGCTTCAACAGCCCTTTTTGCAACAGCAGCCGATTCAGCAGTCCCGATGATGCAGATCGATTTTCCGTAAACAGAAATGTATGATTCAGAAAGCTCTTCTATAAGTTCTCTTGACCTTCCCTCTCTTCCAATGACCCTGCCTTTCAGCCTCAATAAAGTATTTTTTGATTTCCCTGTAAATTCTGTCAGATTGATATATTCAAAAACATAATCCTGTTTCAGCAATAATTTTGCAATGTCTGGATTGAAGCCGCGGCCTATAGCCCGCACTACCTCACGAGCAGTGTACAATCCTAAGGCATCCTTGCCATAAATGAATATATCCCCTTCCAAAGAATCAACTTTTATCTGAGTTTTTGTATCAGATTCTATATTTTTCTTAACTTCACCTTTCTTTCCGATCAAAACCGCAACTCTCTCTTGCGGTATCTTTAGTTCATATGAATAGGAGGTCATAGTGAAAGTGAAATTATTAGTCATTATTAAAGGTTTTGGGATTTTTTAAATCAATATTAATGATTTTACACAATACACGTGCTTTTGTACATTAATACGAGTAAACTTTCATTCAACTCGAAAGTATTATAAATAAATCTATAATGGTTAAATTCTATGGCTTCATTTCAAGCAATTGCAACATTTTTTTCACAACTACGAGAAGCACGTGTAGAAGACCCAAATAGAAAACTACGTTGGGAAATAAACACAATCCCAGAGCCTGGACAAGAACGTGAAACACCTACACAAGGAGATGTGTTAGACTATTTAACACTTGTAGATGGGAGCAATGCAAGACGTCATGGATTATATATTCGAGCATCCCTATCATCATCTGAAGTTGATCAAATGAGAGAATCAACTGATTTGGGTTCAAGGGCCAATTACCTAGTTATGAAATTAGTCTAAAATTGACCTTAACAGTATATTCATTTATAGAGTTCTGAATTATAAAATATGTGAGAAAATCTTTATACGTGGTTATTGTGCAAAGCCAATCTTAACGAAACCTTTAAACACCGGAAAATTCAAGAGAATTTTCTAGTTTAAAGGTCTTGGAAATTTCTCAGATTTCCAAAACCTTTAAATACAACATATATTTACAATTGAGTTATCACCACCGACGATATTTTAGATATTCAAATTCTAAAATTTAACATTGGATTTTCCAATTACGTGCTTGATATCTTTATTGAGTATGTTTAGTTTTGTAATATTGCGACCAATACAAAAGCGTAAAGCAAATCCTAAGGATCTTAAAACAGAAATTCTGTTGTATTCAGCGAACTGAATGCTCTGGATTTTGAAAAATCCTGTTGATCCTGCGGGAGGTTGCTGCTATTGGGATTCGACTAAGCCATGC
>CAYXZV010000006.1:0-52264 GCA_964469645.1 uncultured Methanosarcinales archaeon
AAGCAATACAATATAAAATTTGAAAAATGAACATAGCAATCATTGTAGCAGGCGGTAAAGGAAAACGGATGCATAAAAGGATAAACAAATTATTCTTGCTACTAAACAAAGAACCTATAATCCACTACACACTAAAAACATTTCAGGAATGCAAAAACATAAACAAAATAATTCTAGTCATCAGGCCTGAAGACAGAAATAAATTCCAATCGATAATAAAATCAAACAAATTCAATAAAGTAGAAAAGATTGTTGATGGCGGCCTAGAAAGGCAGGATTCAGTCTACAATGGGATAAAAGCGATAGAAAAAGCAGATAATGATGATATAATATTGATCCATAATGCAGCAAACCCATTCATTGATGAAGCTACGATAAATAATTGCATAAGTGCAACAAAAAAGTATGGTGCAGCTGTTGTGGGATTTCCTGCAAAAGATACAATCAAAGTTGTCGAAGACGGTCTTGTAAAGCAAACAATTGACAGGAAACTCATCTGGCAGATACAGACTCCCCAAGCCATGAAGTATTTTCTTGCAAAAAAAGCCTTTGAAAGAGCTTACAAAGAAAAATTCTATGGAACTGATGACGTCAGCTTAGTGGAAAGGATGGGTGGTAGCGTAAAGATTGTTTATTGCCCAAGAGAAAACATAAAGATAACAAATCCTTACGATTTAGCGTATGCAAACAAGATGATCAATGCTTCAAAGATAGGTATTGGCCAGGATTCACATAAGTTTACTGACAAAAAACCATTAATTCTTGGTTCTGTTAAAATTTCCGACAAAGATGGCTTTGATGCAAACTCAGACGGAGATGTAATGCTACATGCCTTATTCAATGCCTTAAGCACCGCAATAGGAGACAGGTCATTAGGATTTTATGCAGACAAAATGTTCAAAGATGGAATTACAGACAGCAAAAAATATCTGGAATTTATTTTAAACAAAGTCAAAGAAAGAAACTATAAAATAAGCAATGTGGCAATAATGCTGGAAGGAAAAAAACCAAGAATTGACGAGCATATTGATAAAATCAAATCATCACTTTCAAAAATCCTTAAAGTGAAAAAGGAAAATATAGGCATAGCAGCAACTTCCGGAGAAGAACTGACAGAATTTGGCAAAGGCAATGGAATGCAATGTTTCGCTGCTGTGACCATGAAATAGTAAAATTTAAAAATATGTCCGTAACCATATTCAAGATGAAATGGCAAGGAGATACTGGCCTAGAACTTTATGTTGCTTCATCAAAATTTCCAGACCCAACACAACAAGAAGCCAGTCAAAGTCTACTAAGATTACTTGATGGCAATGGTTTAAGAGAAAGAATGGATATTTTCTATTTAGGTGCTTTAAGTGAACAGTCAGGATTTTTTGACTTAATAAGAGATCCAAAAAAGGAAATGAGATTGCCATTTTTAGTATGGGTCTATGGTTGTTCCACAGGTGCAGTTTTAGGATATTCTGGTTTAGAAGATATTACAACAAATTTGAAAACACAAGGTTTGATGAAAAGGGAGTAATAATTGATAATG
Organism: uncultured Methanosarcinales archaeon; assembly: GCA_964469645.1. GTDB lineage: Archaea > Nanobdellota > Nanobdellia > Woesearchaeales > GW2011-AR4 > JACPJP01. Next base: position 1,538 of record CAYXZV010000006.1, read on the forward strand.
GGTAGGAATCTTTCTATTTCTTAACAAAATCAGCAACATTAATATACTAAAAGATTCCTAAAAAATTTATGCTCTTAAACTCATCCGCAAAAATAAACCTGTACCTAAAAATAGGGAAAAAACTCAAAAACAGCTACCACAATATACAGTCAGTGATGCAACCCATACTGCTGCATGACAATATTTCTTTTGAAAGCATAAATGAAGATGACATAGTTGTAGAAAGCAACAACCCTGATCTGGAAAGCAAAGGCAATCTTGCATACAAAGCTGCTTCACTCCTAAAAAACAGGTTTAAGGTAAAAAAAGGGGTAAAAATAACTCTTGAAAAAAGTATACCAATATCCGCAGGTTTAGGTGGCGGAAGCTCAAACGCTGCAAATACTTTAGTTACTCTAAACAAATCATGGGACTTAAACGTCCCACAAAAGAAACTGATAAGCCTTGGAGCTGAGATAGGCTCTGATGTTCCGTTTTTTATTGTAGGACAGACAGCTTTAGTAGAAGGCATCGGAGACAAAGTAAAGCCATTGAGGAAATCAATATCCATGAACATCGTCCTGGTAAATCCTGGAATCAAAGTATCTACATCATGGACCTACAAGCAGTTTGACAAGAATAAATCAAAAGAAAAAGCCAAAGATGTCAAAGATTTGATTAATGCCATAAATAAAAAAGATGTTAAGAAAATTTCAGAAAACATGTACAACGATTTTGATGGAATCATAGAGAAAAAACATAAAATAACCACAGAGATTAAAACCAATTTCAAGAAATTTGGAGCTTTGAATTCAATGGTATCGGGTTCCGGCCCCACAGTCATTGGATTGTTTGACAGTATATACCCTGCAAGAGAAGCTTACTTTAAGCTCAAAGATCTTTATCCATTTGTTTACTTAACAAAAACTTTTTAAAACAATAGAAGCTCACAATTAATCAATATTAAAAGGGGGTGTTAATAATGAAAAAATATCTATTAATCTTAGGAATAATTTCTGTTTTCTTGCTTAGTGCGTGTGCGCAGCAATCACAACCTGCAGCACAAAATCAACCTGGACCTTCAGTCATAGAGGCTGCAGATCAACCTACAACTCCAGTACAAGCAGAGATGCCTGTACCTGACCAGGAAGACGTAGAAGAAATGGTAGTTGTTTCTGATCCAGGTGTAAAAGAATTTGATGTTACAGCGAAAAAGTGGGACTGGAACCCTGCAACAATAACTGTAAATGAAGGAGATGAAGTAAAACTAAACATAAAGAACTTAGATGTTCCACATGGATTCTCATTGTTCGAATTCGGAGTCAATGAAAGACTTCCAGGAAATGGAGCAGTAACAACTGTAGAATTCACAGCAGACAAAGCCGGAGAATATACATTCTTCTGTTCAGTACCATGTGGCTCTGGTCATGGTGGAATGAGGGGAACCTTAATTGTAGAATAAAATGACAGATTTCGTAACTGTAGCTAAAACTGATGAAGTAAAAGAAGGGCAAGGCAAAGTTGTAGAAGCAAATGGAAAAACTGTTGCTTTGTTTAATGTAGAAGGAAAAATCTACGCTATAGACAACAAATGTGCGCACAAGCAAGGACCTTTAGGAGAAGGTATATGTGAAGGCAATGTCGTGACATGCCCTTGGCATCAATGGAAATTTGATGTTACAACTGGAGTAAGCCCAGTAAATCCACAAGCTAAAGTAGCAACATATGAAGTCCAAGTAGAAAGAGATGAAGTTAAGGTAAAAACTGAATAAAAACCTTAAATCCCCATTATACTATATCCAGCATCAACATAAAGCACTTGTCCGGTTATATTTTTAGACATATCGGAGCACAAGAACAATGCCGTATTGGCAACGTCATCCGCATCTATGTTTCTTTTTAATGGTGCTTTTTGCTGTGCATGGTCCAACATCTTGTCAAAATCTGAAATTCCGGAAGCAGCTAATGTTTTTATCGGTCCTGCAGAGATTGCATTTACTCTTATTCCTTTCTCTCCAACATCATTAGCAATGTACCTAACAGAGCTTTCCAAAGCTGCTTTGGCTACACCCATGACATTATAGTTAGGATAAACCCTTAAAGAACCGTCAAAAGTCATTGCAATTATGCTTCCATTCTCATTCATCAAAGGAACTGTCCTTCTTGTCAACTCAGCTAAAGAATATGCACTCACTTCCTGAGCTACTTGGTAACCTCTCCTGTCAACTTCATAGAATTTACCCTGCAAATGGTCTTTTTTTGCAAAAGCAATGCTATGAACTAAAAAATCTACTTTACCGAACTCTTTCTCAATCTTGCCGAAAAACTCTGTAAGCTGTACATCATCAACAACATCGCATTTCTCTGCAAAAGGATTGTTCAACATGCCCAATAATGGCTTCACAAGCTGTTCAGCACGTTCCTGATAGCCTAAAGCTATCCTACAACCAGAATCGTTCAGTTTCTTCGCAATATGCCAAGCTATGCTTTGGTCATTTGCAACTCCAAAAACTATTGCTTTCTTACCTTCCAAACTAAAATTTCCCATTTTCTCACCACCATTAAATTTGTTTATTAAGGACTTAAAAAACATCTTTACAGGATAATAAGCCATATATAGCTTAAACTTCAAAGGTATTTTTTTATCTCCACCCATGACTAAAGGTATATAAGGTGCATATATAAATATTTTGTATGTCTGTAAGTCAAAAGAAAAATTTTAAATACAGTCCAAAAATAGCTCACCATTATGGAAGACATCAACTTAAAACCCATAGGCTTTGTGAAAAATAATATTAAAGAAGCGAGATTTGGAAATTTTACTGAGGAAATTTCTGAAATAATAGTAGAAGAAAAATTTACTGACGCACTAAACAACATCGAGGGTTATTCTCATATTATAATTGTTTTTTGGATGGACAAGGTTAAAGAATATACCCTAACACACCGCCCACAAGGAAATCCAGATGTACCTGTTGTTGGGATTTTTTCCTGCAGGTGCCCTCAAAGGCCAAATCCAATTGCAATTACAACAGTAAAACTGATAGAACATAAAGGAAATAAAATTAAGGTCAAGGGTCTGGATGTTCTGGACGGAACTCCAGTAATTGATATAAAACCTTACTGGCCTCAATATGATAAAGTTGAAGATGATAAAGTGCCTGAATGGGTCAATAAATTAAAATTCTGAATAGTAAATCACAAAAGAAAAATTTTAAATACTATCATCATTTTGAAATTTCTGATTTAAAAATGGGTGAAAGACTGATTGAATTCTATGGAACTGAGTGTGTGCACTGCAAGGAGATGGAGCCTTTGATAGAGAAACTGAATAAACAGAATGGGATAAAGATCACAAGATTAGAGGTATGGCATGACAGCGACAATGCAAAACTTCTGAAGGAAGTCGATAAAGATGATGATGGAAATGAATTCTGCGGTGGAGTTCCGTTCTTCTATAACGAAAAGACCAAAAAAAAGATCTGTGGAAACACTAGTTTTGAGAAGCTGAAAGCATGGGCAGAAGGCAAGTAATTCTACAGAGAAAGATTTATAAACACTTTTAAAATTCAATTGGCTACGTTTTAGGGTGTATTTAATGGTTAAAAAGGTAATAGAAAACTTCAGTGTAGAATATCTCCAAGTCATGGATGAGAATGGCAAAGTTGACGAAGAGCTTATGCCTAAACTCTCAGATAAGCAGATTAAAGAGTTATACGAGCTAATGATTCTTATGCGTACTTTTGATGATAAGGCTTTTTCTTTACAAAGGCAAGGAAGAATAGGAACTTATATCCAGTTCAAAGGCCAGGAAGCATCACAATGCGGAACTGCCTATACTTTAGAGGATAAAGACTGGATGTTTCCTATGTACAGGAGCAGTGGTGCTTTGATTGTAAGAAAACATCCAATACACCAACTCTTCCAGTACGGCGGTGGAGATGTAAGAGGAATAAAAAGTTCTGAAAATGTCAATAATTTCCCAATATCAATTGCAGTGGGAACGCAAACTCCACATGCTGTTGGTTGTGCATGGGCATCCAAACTAAAGAAAGAAAAAACTGTCTCACTAGCTTATACTGGGGATGGTGGAACGTCAAGGGGAGATTTCCATGACGCTTTGAATTTTGCCGGTGTCAATAAGGTTCCATGTATCATTGTTGTTGAGAACAACCAATATGCAATTTCTGTTCCGAGGAAAAAACAAACAGCTTCTGAAACTCTTGCGCAAAAAGCAATTGCTTATGGCGTCAAAGGCATACAAGTGGATGGTAATGATATCTTTGCTGTCTACAAAGCTACCAAAGAGGCTGTTGATAATGCTCGTGCGGGTAAAGGCCCAACTTTAATAGAAAATGTAACTTACAGGATAGCTGACCATTCCACATCTGATGATGCAAAAAAATACCGCTCAGACAAAGAGGTCCAGGAATGGGTAAAAAAGGATCCAATATCAAGGCTAGAGAAATATATGCACTCTAAAAAATTGCTTGATGACAAATACAAACAAGAAGTAGCAAAGACAGCAAAAGAAAAAGTAGAGAAGGAAGTTAAAGTTTATGAGGGTTTAAAGGATCCTGATCCTAAAGACATGTTTCTGTACACTTTTGAAGAACCTACCGAAGCATTAAAAGAACAACTTAAGGATTTTGAATAAAAATGACAAAGATGAATGTTGTGGATGCTGTCAAATCGGCATTAAGGACTGAGCTCAAGAAAGACAGGCGTGTTTTAGTTATGGGAGAGGATGTCGGAAAGAATGGCGGAGTTTTCAGATGTACGGATGGTTTGTACGATGAATTCGGTCCTGATAGATTAGTTGATACACCACTTTCAGAACCAGGCATCATATCCACAGCAATAGGTTTAGCTGCGAATGGTATGCGCCCGGTCGCAGAAGTGCAGTTCTCAGGTTTTATGTATGGTCCATTTGACCAAATAATAACTCATGCTGCAAAAATAAGATCAAGAAGTTCAGGAAGATTTTCATGTCCTTTGGTTGTAAGGACCCCTTATGGCGGAGGGATTAGAGCTTTAGAACTGCATTGTGATTCTGTAGAAACATTCTTTGCACACATTCCAGGGATCAAAGTTGTCATTCCTTCACATCCCTATGATGCAAAAGGTTTGTTGATATCTGCAATTCGCGACCCAGACCCTGTAATATTTTTAGAGCCTATGAGGGTTTACCGAGCAATAAAAGAAGAAGTTCCCGATAAGGAATATACAGTTCCTATTGGAAAAGCTAAAGTTAAACAGGAAGGTTCTGATCTAACTGTCATTTCATATGGAGCAATGCTTAAGTATACAAAAGATGCTCTGGAAAAATCAGATTACTCCGCAGAGATTATTGATCTAAGAACAATTTCACCATTAGATACAGAAACAATTATTAACTCAGTAAGCAAAACAGGAAGATGTGTAATAGTAAATGAAGCTCCCAAAACATGCGGCTTTGCTGCAGAGATTATTGCAAGTATCAATGATAAATGCTTCTTTAGCTTAGAAGCTCCAATTGAGCGTATTACAGGCTATGACGCTGCTTTTCCGTTTGCAAAACTGGAGGATTACTATTTACCAAGCGAAAAGAAAATTTTAAAAGCTGTTGATAAAGTTATGAGTCAGTAAGATGGTTTACGAATTCAAGTTTCCGGATGTTGGAGAAGGCATTACCGAAGGGACTATAGTAAAGTGGAAAGTAAAAGAAAAAGATGCTGTAAAAGCAGATCAAATTCTTGCAGAAGTTGAAACTGACAAGGCTGTTGTAGAGGTTCCTAGTCCAAAGAAAGGCACAATTCTGAAGCTTAACCACAAAGAAGGGGAAGTTATTAACGTAGGAGAGGTCATCGCAGTAATTGGAGAAAAAGGAGAGAAAGTTTCTGCTAAAAAAGAGCGTTACACAGGAAGTGTTGTTGGATTCCTACCTGAAGCAGAGGAAGGGGAAAAAACATCTCAAAAGAAAAAAGTTACGGCAAAAACAGAAGAAGTGGGAGTAAGGGCAGCGCCTATTGTAAGGAAGCTTGCTAAAATGCTTAATGTTGATTTATATAACATTAAAGGAACAGGTCCCGATGGTCGCATAACAGAGAATGATGTTAAAAATTCTGTAGACATTAAGAAAACTGCTGCAGCACCTAAACCTGCATTCAAGAAAACAAAGAAGTATGATTTCTATGGCTATGTTGATCATGTCCCTCTAAAAGGTATTCGTAAAATTACTGCAGAGAAAATGAGAGAAGCTGTAAGCAATGCTGCTCTCGTTACAAACCATGATCATGTTGATGTCACTGAACTTTCTAATGTCAGGAAAAAAGAGAAGGAAAAAGCAGCAAAGAAAAAAATACATTTGACTTATCTGCCATTTATAGTTAAAGCAACATTAAAGGCAATAAAAAAGCACCCTTACGTTGCTTCCAGTGTGGAAGATGATGAGATAATAGTTAAGAAATACTACAATATTGGAGTTGCTATCGACACTCCAGATGGGTTGATAGTTCCAGTCATTAAAGGCGTTGACCAGAAGAAATTATATGATCTGGCAAATGAAGTGAATAACTTTGTTGAGAAAGCTCAGTCAAGGAAAATTGATCTGATGGATCTTAAAGGTGGTGTCTTCACGATAACAAACATAGGAGTCATAGGAAGCACTTACTTTACACCAATAGTTAATTATCCGGAAACATGCATATTAGGCACTGGAAGGATTGAAGAACAACCCAGAGTCATTGATGGCAAAATAGTAATAAGAAAAATAATGCCTATTTCTTTCACTTATGATCATCGTGTTTTAGACGGCGCAGAAGCAGCAAGATTCATGAATGATTTAAAAGATCTGCTGGAAAAACCGGGTTCTTTGGTTGATTAGAACCTAAACAAAACCTTCTCAAAATCTATTATTTTATTGTTTTTTATCTTAATACCTTCTTTTCTGAGAAGTCTTGCTTTTGCCTTTAGCCCATGCGCAAAACCCACTAAACTTCCGGAGCTTCCTACAACCCTATGGCATGGCACCATATTCTTTCCCTTGCATCTTAATAAGCCATTAGGATTCTGATTCATTGCTCTTCCTACAGCCCTATAAGCTTTGCTTCCTAATTTCCTAGCAATAGCACCATATGTAGTTACTTTTCCTTTAGGAACTTTCTTGCATACTTTGTACACCTTATCGTAAAATTCAGTTATCATTTTTATTTGATTAATTCTAAAATATTATTAAAATTTTTCTTATTTTGCTGTTTCTTATATACTTTTGCAGCATTGATTATTTTTTTATTTTTGATTTTAACATTGTGTTGCTTTAGCATTTCCTGGACAAATTTGGACATTATATAATCTGTAAATTGAGTAACGTTAGACGGCTTCAAAACAAAATGAGTACGTTCAAAGTCTATCAGAACAGGTTTATACTTATTATTGATGATAATATGCTTATGCGGATGAGACATCTCTTCTTTATTTATTTTTAATTTATCCAGATCATACATCTGCTGCATAGTCTCTAAAAGGATTTTTTTTATTAATTTGAGCTCTAAGCGTTCATAAGAAAATAATTCTTCAATATTGGATCCCTTGACAAACTCATAAGCCAGATAATCTTTATCATAAAATAATAATTTCGGTCCAATCTTTTTTTTATTCAATAGTTTCAAAAATTTAACCTCATTATCTATCCTCAGTATTGCCTTGCTATCGGGATTTTTTGTTTTAATTGCTACTTTCTTATTCCCAACGGAGTTGGTGCCGGAAATCTTTGATTTCCGAGCATTATAATCTCCAACGTAAACAACCCCCCTTTTTCCCTTTGCAAGATATTTAACATTTTTAATACCTTTTTTCTCTAATTTCTTCAATATTTCAGACTTAATTATCTTATAGACATACAGATCTTCAAAGAAAATGTGCTTTTTAGCCAATTCTTGGGATTCTAATAAATTATCCTTAATGAACTCGTCAACCTTATCTTTCTTTGTCAAAGAAGAAAAAACAATCAATACTATCCCATTTTCCTTTAAAAAATCATTAACCTCATTAAGAAACCTTTCAACAACTTCATAACCTTTCTTGCCACCTTCCAATGTCAAATCCTTGACTTTAAGCTCCTGAGGCAGATATGGTGGATTGAATATTATGGTATCAAATTTCCCATTAATGTTTTCAAACAAATCAGAAACTATGAATTTTATTTTCTTGTTCTTAATGTATTTCTTGCAATATTCTATTGTTGATTTCTGAACATCCGTTGCCAAAACAGATTTTACCTTGCTGCTATGAGCTACAGTTATTGCCTGTATCCCAGAACCAGTTCCAATATCCAATACAGAACCTTTAGCATACCCTCTAACGTACCTTTCCAGCAAAGTGCTGTCTTCCCTTGGTTCATACACTGATTTGCAGTTTACCATAAGTAGTACCAATAATAGGTGTAATATCAAAATGTTTATAAATATAATTCAAAAATATCATATCATGCGCTTTTTTGACGAGATTAAGAAATTTTTTGCTATGCTTTTTAAAATTTTTTCTATAGGTCGTAAGACTTCAAGAACTAGTAAAGAAAAAACAGAGGAAGATGTTGAAGAAGACATAATCAAAAATACAGAAGCGGAAGAAATTGAAGGAAAAAAAGAGGAAACAGATATAGAAACAATAGTTGGAGAACTGATAAGGATCAGGAAGATAGTTTCTGAAAAGGAAGAGAATCTCGAAATCAGAACAGGACCGAAGACTGCGATTCCTGTTATCGACGCTCTTAACGTTCTGATTCATCATGTTGAAAAATTGATTAACACAGAGGAGTCAGTTGTGCAGGAAGAAATGGATCTAAAGCCTATAGAAAACTATTGGATGGTTGTAAGGCAAGGACTAATTAATGCAGAACTTCATAAAGATGTTGAAATAGTAACTGCTCTATTTAAGAAATTAAACATAGAGTTGGAAGAAGAAAAAAAGTTACACTACTCCAAGATTAGATTAGTTCAAAAACAATGGGAACTGATACAGGAAGAGACTCAAGGAACAGATGCAAAAAAAGGTGCAGTACAAAAGGGAAAAGTACCACTTACAGAGCCAGATGAAGCAGAGAAAAGAAGGAAATTGCAATTATTGAAGGACAAAGGTTTTTTCGATGAATCACGGAAAAAAGTAAAAGTATAGTTAATGTACATGTCAATGTACCATTATTAACTCAAATTCTTTACCATTTCTTTAGCAGCCTTATGAACATCTTTAGAATTGTATAATGCACGCCCAACAATTGCATGCCAATTTTCACCTGCAGCCTTTGCACTCTCAGTTATATCTCCACCCTGAGCTATCAATCCGGGTGAGTAAAATACCGGCTTGGCACCGCGAGCTTCTAAAAATGCCTTATATAGTTTAATCTTCTCCGGCTTATTGCCGGGAACAACAAAATCATTAATTCCAGCTTCAGCAGCGATCTCATATATTTTCAATGACTCCTTAGAGCTAATAAACCCATTTTCATCCTCAGAAAAACCCTTATGGGTCATCTCACCACCAACAATCACTCCTAATTTCGCTTTCCTACAAGCTTGTATCCATGCTTTTTCTGCCTCAGGTCCTGTAAAAGGAAACAAAATAACAGCATCTACGCCCTTAACTGCTTTAGCGAACTTCTCTCCCAGTTCAGGAATGTCATTAGCAGCTTTCTGATGATCATAAATTATTGGAAGGTTAGTAAATTTCCTTATCGTATCAACAACCTGGCAAATTCCATAAGGGATGCAAAGCTCCAAACCAATCTTATAACCCCCCACACCATCAACAGAACAGGTTTCTTTAACCAAATTCTTCAATTTTGATAAATCGGAAACATCACAGCTAGGTATTATTGATTTTTTAAGTTTTATTATTTGGTTCATTGTATGATTATTATTGGTTTTTCTCTAAATAACTCAAAGCATCATTATATTTACCTTCATCAACTAGTTTCTTATCTTTCATATAATCCAATAATTCTTTCAATGTTATCAAAGAGTGCAGCTTAACATTTTCTTTAGCAAGAGCTTCTACACCTCCTTGTTCACGATCCAAAACAATAACAACGTCTTCAACTACACCACCAGAATTTTTTATACCTTCTATAAACTTCAGTTTAGAAAATGCGTTGGTTGCCATGTCATCGATCAGTACAACTTTAGCATCTTTTTCCAAAACACCTTCTATCTGCTCTTTCCTTCCATAACTCTTGGGCCTCTTCCTTACATAGATCATAGGTATTTTTGTTTTCAAAGATATAGCAGTTGATAGAGGTATTCCAGCTGTTTCTGCACCTGCAACAACATCCGGTTTTAATTTTTTCACCACTTTAACAAGTTCATCTGTAACAACAACCATAGACTCAGGATAAGAAGGCAAAACTCTCAAATCTACATAAATAGGACTTACTATCCCAGAAGCTAACGTAAACTCTCCAAACTTTACAACATTTGCATCTACAAGTGCTTTTGCTACTTTTTCATTCACGATACAAAACCTCTTTCGCAGCTATATTATTAACTTTTCCATTATCGAAGATAACATTTCCATTCACCACCGTAGTCACAGGCCATCCTTTTAGCTTCCACCCGTCAAACGGGCTCCATTTACATTTAGTGAATAACTCATCATTCCTGACTTCTTTCTCCAGATCCAAATCAACAACAGTTAAATCAGCATCATAACCTTCCTTGATAAAACCTTTATTTTTTATTTTAAAGATTTTAGCAGGATTCTCACAGCATAACTCAACAATTCTTTTCAAGGTTATTTTTTTATCTTTTAGAGCATTTAACAATAACGGCAGCATAGTCTCACAACCAGGAACGCCAAAAGGATAATTCATCTCCATCTTTTCTTCTTTTGTATGTGGAGCATGGTCTGTTGCTATCGTATCAACTTTTCCATCATGGATGCCCGACCATAATGCTTTTTGGTCTTCTTCTGTCTTAAGGCTTGGCTTCATTTCCCCAAAACTCTGAAGAGTATTAACATCTTTAGCAGTTAAAAACAGATGATGAGGGCAAACTTCAACAGAAACACTATTATTTATCTTCTTGCTTTTAGCATAATTAAGCTCTTCCTTTGAACTTACATGGCAGAAATGCACATGATTGCTTCCGTGCTGTATAAATTCCAGAGCTTTCAGTATATTTTCATTCTCACCATGAACAGCTATTGTCTTGTTGCTGGAAAATATTTTTTTCAAAACATCCTCATTGTTCAATATTAAGTCCCCAGTAGTATAATCCATATAAACTTTAACAGCTGCCACACCCTTCACCTTTTCTATCTCTGCAATATTATTGTTCGTAGAACCAAAATGAAAACCGTAATTTACAACGCTTTTCTTTGCTAATTTCCTTTTTTCCTCCAAGCGCTGCAGATTAGTAGTAGGTGGATTTGTATTGGGCATGTCCAAAACAGTTGTAACTCCGCCAGCTGCAGCAGCCATGCTCCCAGTTAGAAAATCTTCTTTATGAGTTTGTCCGGGCTCGCGAAAATGAACATGTCCATCGATAAGCCCTGGAATTATTACCTTATCTTTCGCATCAATAACTTCATCCGATTTTAATTCTTGATTAGTTATTTTTGTTATCTTATCTTTCTGAATGAAAATATTTTTTTTAATTAAAGCTCCATTTTGGTATATTTTTCCGTTTTTTATTAAGAGTGGCATTTTTTATTTTCATTATTAATTTTAATTATATTTTTACTATTGAACTTGATTTATGTATGAATTCCATGATACTCTTTTAATGAAACTTTTCTTCCAGTCTTTAACCTTGCAAAACTTCCAAAATCTTTCATTTTGCTAAGTTGCTTTGAGTTGAATATAGGGCCATCCATGCATGCTATTTTATCATCCACCATACATGCCCCGCAAACACCAAAACCACATTTCATAATACGCTCCAAAGAAGCCTCACATTCAACATTGTATTTGTTGCACACATCAAGAACTTTCTTCATCATTATTTCAGGGCCACAAGTATAGACTATTTTTATCTTACCCTCACTCAAAACTTCTTTAAGAACATCCGTTGTAAAACCTTTTTTCCCAAAACTTCCATCATCAGTTGTGGCAATCATTTTCTTGCCCTTATATCTTTTAAGATAAATAAGATTATCCTTGCTCCGAGATCCGTTTATTATTGTAGGATTCTTAAGCTTATCAATCAATGTAGAGACAGAAGCCATTCCCACTCCGCCACCTACAACGCATGCGTTTTTTCTAACAGAAAAACTATTGCCATACGGACCTCTTATTCCCAACTTATCTCCTTTCTTTAACTTATCAAGAGCATTAGTAAATTTTCCAACAACTTGGCTTGTAAAAGCAAACTCATTCTTGCTCATATAAGAAACAGCCATTGGCTTCTCATCAACATCCGGCAGCCAGACCATAATGAACTGTCCGGGCTTGCAATCTAAAGAACGCTTGAAGAAAAAAGATTTATTTCCTTTGCTTTCTTGTACAATCTTACTTATTTCCATCAATTGAGGAATTTCAGTCCTGCAGATGCAGCTATTTGCCATTATGAGCCGCACCTCTAATTTCATCTAAACTCTTGACTTTATTCTTCTTCATCCAGCTTTCCATCTCATCACATACTTTCTTAAAAACATCTACGCCCCTATAAAAAACTCCAGTGCCAATGCCAACGCAAGTTGCTCCAGCCATTATCATCTCTATAGCGTCTTTTCCATAAGTAACCCCGCCAGTCCCTATGATTGGTATTTTCACTTCTTCAAATATCTCATAAACACACCTGACAGCTATAGGCTTCAGAGCAGGTCCGGAAATTCCTCCAATTTTATTTGCAAGTACAGGCTTTCTGGCATAAACATCAATCACCATTCCTACAGCAGTGTTAATGGCAGTTATAGCATCTGCACCGGCACGTTCAGCAGCATGAGCTATCTCCTTTATATCATGAACATTAGGGCTTAGTTTTACACTCACAGGAATCTTACCAGAATTTTTCTTTACTTCCTTAGTTACTTTAGCTGTCAGTTCAGGATCTGCATAGTAAGGCTTGCCATAGTCCATGTGCGGACAGGAAATATCAACTTCTATCATAGAAGGATTTAAAGAAGCCATTTTTTTAGCTACTTGACCAAACTGTTCTACCTTATAGCCGTAAATACTCCCAATCACAGGCACACTCAAACCATCCAAATTCTTAAATTCTTTAACAGCATTATCAATACCTTGCCCAGGAAGTCCAACTGCATTAAAGAAAACATCATCATAGCCAAACATTGTAGGATTTTTATTTCCAGTTCTTTCTTCATGGCATAAAGATTTTAATGTAACAGCTCCGGCTCCTGCTTTGCCAACTCTATCAACAGAATCTTTTGTTACACCTAAAATTCCAGAAGCTAGTATGGTAGGATTGCGTAGCTCCACCCCACATAAGTTTACATTTAACATTTTATAACAAAGATATGTCCTCTTTTTCCATATTTCTCTCACAGTAATGGCATCTTACCTTCAACGGATCTTTCTCAAGGACGTAGAATTTTGTCGCTACATTTTTCTCGTTGTTAGTAACACAATTAGGATTAGAGCATTTGATTATATTTTTGATAGTGGGAGGTATAGCCACATTTATTTTTGATTTTACATCATAATTCTTTATTATATTCACTGTAGCATGCGGCGCTATCAATGCAATTTTATCTACTTCTTCTTTAGTAAGGTCTTTTCCGCTTATCTTTATAATCCCCTTCTTCCCCATTGTCTTGCTTGACAGGTTTGTTGCTACAGAGATCATACCTCTTATTCCCTTAAGATCAAGAATATCCATTACTTTCAAGGCCACATTGTTAGGTATATGGTCTATTACACTCCCGTCCTTTATTGCTGAAATGCTTTGTTCTTTCTTCATCTTACCTTACCTAAAACCAAAGCTAACAATGCTTTTCTCACATGGATTCCATTTGCTGCCTGTTCAAAGTAGACAGCATGCTCTGTCTCATCCAAACTCTTATCGATTTCATCCACTCTTGGCAAAGGATGCATTATCTTAAGATCTTTCTTTATATTCTTCAATAAACTTGTATCCAGTTTGTAAATTCCCTTGTACTTTTCATATTCTATGGGATCTGCAAACCTCTCTTTTTGGATTCTTGTAGCGTAAAGTACATCCAGTTTTTTGCTTACTTTCATCAGATTAGATTCTATTACAAATTTTATTTTATTTTCTTTCAGTTCATCAAGGTAAGTCTGAGGCATTTGCAGAGCAGGTGGTGCTATGAAGTAAAATGTCGGCTTAAAATGAGACAATGCGTTTACAAGACTATGTACTGTCCTGCCATATTTCAGATCTCCTAGCATTCCTACATGAAGGCCATCTAGCTTTCCTTTTACTTTCTGTATAGTGTACAAATCAAGCAATGTTTGAGTAGGATGCTGATTAGCGCCATCTCCAGCGTTAATTACAGGTTTTGAAGAAGATTCTGCAGCTAACCTGGCAGATCCTTCCAAAGGATGCCTTATAGCTATCACATCAGCATAAGCCTGGATCATCTTTAGAGTGTCCCACAAAGTCTCTCCTTTTTTTATAGAGGTCATAGTAGAGGTTGCAAATCCCATCACTTGTCCTCCTAGTTGTTCCATAGCAGAGGCAAAGCTTAATCTTGTTCTTGTAGAAGGCTCGAAGAATAAATTAGCCAGAATTTTGTCTTTCAACAAATTAGTATTTGGATTCTTCTCCATTGACTTTGCAGTCTTCAAGATATAAAGCAATTCATCTTTTGAGAAATCATGTATTGAGATTATATCCCGATTTTCAAAGTTCATATTAAAAAAAAGAATACACTTATTCTTATTTATAAATTTTATGCTTTCCAGTATACACTTTTAGTCACATAAAGGCAGAAAAATTGAAAAGAGATAGCTATACTGAAATGTCTCAGTACCAGAACAAGTAAGAATAAGAGGTTTATAAAGGTTTTGGATTATTGTGTTTCCCATTGTGTCCATTTGTCCCAGTGACCAATGGACTATCTGCCCCACTAACTCCAGACAAATCATCTAAACTTTTTATAGGTTCATCTGACCTTAATACCGTTAGATTAGGTTTTGATGTCACTTCCCTTGTGATATCCGTTGGTGTTTGATCAGCAGTAGCTTCATTATTAGTTAGATAATTGCCGCACTGAACACAGTGCCTATATTTTCCATACATATCACTATCATCTACCAAATCTCCCTGACATCTTCCACAACTCTTAAAGTAAACTGCCATATTAACCCAATTGTCTTTTGTATAAATAAACAATTTATTAGTTATATGTTCCTATTTAAAAACTTTACATAAATGCAATATATAGAAATAATAATCTGTTTCGGTTTATCTCAAACTCTCAAAATACTCCTTAACCCTATCAACTATAGACTTCAAATAGAACTTCTCAATCTTCTCTTCAAATATTATATTCAAATCCTCAAACTCATTAATCCTGTAAGAATTCTTTACTTTCTCTACCAAAAACAAATCCCTAAGCCTTTTTATCTGCCTTCTTATGTTTGAAGATGCAATCCCAAGCATGGGAAGTTTCTGTTTTTTTCTCGTTTCTATTACCTGCTTTTCGATTTCATCACTTGCAAGCAATTTTTTCTGTTTCTTGGCTCTTAACAAAACATAAAGAATATCCACAACAACATCTCTTGAATCTCCAGGCTGCAATAAACCAACAGATAGGCATAGTTTCCTCACAAGCTCTCTCTCAGATAACTTAGAGGGCTTCTCATATCTCCTTAATGTAATCTCAGATAAAGGAATTTCCTTTGATATGGTTTTTGGCATACTCACCCTCAATATTTATTTTATTTGTTGCGTCTTCGTAGCATTAAACCGCAATTATCTATTATGAATATTGTTGCGGTTTAATACATACAAGTTTTAAGAATTAAGTAATATATATAATTATTGATAATAAGATCCTATTATCTATAGTTCGAAATTCCGCAGTCTCGGGTGATTGAGCGTAGCGAACATCACCCTATACGCTAGTGTGCAGGCATGCACAAAAACAGAAACATATTTATAATCAAAAAACACAGATAAAATAAAATGCCGCAAATGCAACCACCTCAACAACCAAAACCTCATCCTGGTTTGTTTCATAGAAACGCTCCTCAGCAACCGGATTTTAAGGCCTTGCAGGGGGATATAGGCAACATAAGCAGAAGATTAAGAGTTCTTGAAGAAAGCTTTACCAACATAAGAAGAGCCTTACAGGTTACAGAGCAGAATATGCTTGGAAAAAATAAGGTATTTGCTACAGAGATAAGAACGCTAACATCAGATATAGGAGATATGAAAAACGGGATAAATGAAGTCAAGGAAAAGATCCTTGAGATGGTAAAAGAGCTGGAAGAATCAGCAAAAAAAGAAGAAGTAAAGGTTCTGGAAAAGTACATAAACTTCTGGAATCCTGTAAAATTCGTGACGCAAAATGAAGTGGAAGCGATAGTCAAGGAAATTCTTAAGAAAGAAAAAACAAAAAATAAATAGAAAGCTTTATATACATTTTTCTAAACAAAACATACAAAAAGAGGTGAATAAATATATGGCCCTATTCGGCTTTGGAAAAAAGAAAAAAGAGGAAGAGCCAGCTGCTCCGGGTTTGCCTACTGAACAGGTAGTGGCCCTGAAACAAAGGGGCATGAATAATGATCAGATAATTCCTGAGCTTGAAAGGCAGGGATATAATTCTAGCCAGATTTTTGATGCTTTAAACCAGTCGAATATCAGCGGTGCAGGCGCCCAGTTAGATCCAAATATGAACATGCCTCCTCCTCAACAAAGCTTCCCTCAAGAGAAACCTTCTCCAGTACAACAGGAACCTCCTCCCCAACCGCAGATAGACAAAGAGCAGATTGAGGAGATAGCCGAAGCGATTATAGATGAGAAATGGAAGGAATTCGAAGAAGATGTAAGGGTCATAATTGATTGGAAAGACAAGACAGAAGCAAGAATCAATCAATTTGACCAGCAGATAAGGGATCTGACAGATAGTTTGAATAGCCTGCACAAAAGCTTATTAGGCAAGATTTCTGAATATGACAAGAACATAACGGATGTAGGAACAGAAATAAAGGCCATGGAGAAAGTATTTCAAAAGGTTCTTCCAAGCCTGACAGAAAATGTTAACAAGCTGGAAAGAATAAACAAGAGTTCTAAGACTGCTTCAAAGCCAGCAAAGCGATTGTGAATACTGCTACGGCAAAAATAAGTATCATACCAAGAAAATTAGGATGAAATATAACTGTAGATACTTTGCCAAAATCTTCTCCTCTTTCCGGAACATCAATGTTTTCTCTTACTATTGATGCAGTGCCTACAACAAGCGCAACTACCAATACAACGAGCACTACCCACTTCATGCTATTAAGAGACTCTAGCTTCGCATCCCCAAACATGCTTGAAGCAGCATAGACTATCACAACTAAAAGCATTAAAACAGCTGCAACCGGAGCTATGGTCTTAAAGATTAAAGTTGCAAGCGGAGACATTATCACAAAAATAGCAAATAATAAGCTTATGAGTATATTAAGAAGCTGATTCTGGATGAACTTTATATAAAGTGTCATTGCATAGCCGCCAAGCCATGCCAAAAGAAACACAAAAATAACAGAGAAATTTTCTAAGGCAGTAACGTCAAGAAATGTTGCCATTTTTCATTTGCTGCTCAAATGAGTCAAAGGATTAGTGGCCTCCTCCGCCACCGCCGCCTCCGAATAATTTGCCCCAGTCAATGCCTATCCTGTTAAGAGCTCCAACCTTCTCGTGCTCTCCGCCACCTGTGACAAATGCTATTATTATTCCAAACACAAGCAACATAATGACTATTGCTACGATATCTGAACCAAAAATACCGTCCAGCCATGTTAGAACACCTGTGCTCCACCATCCTGCAGCACTTCCAAATATAAACACCAATGTAATTATTGAAAACAATCCAACCCATCCAGGAGCAGTCACTCCAAGCATAACTCTATCATGCGCAAACAGGCCTATCAAGACCATCAATGCAATGACAGCTACAGCAACCAATGAAACAGAAGGTAATGCAGCATTTATTATTGCAACCGGATCATATCCTGCCGGAAAATTGCCAGTCACATGGGGAACGACAACCAACAGCGCAAATATAAAAGCGATGCCTACATTCATATTTCTCTTTCCTTCTCCTAAAATCTTGGTTTTTTCAAGAACTGCAAATATGATTGTGAATATCAGAAGAAACGGCAGTAAAACTTCTACAAAACCAATTCTTTCTAAAGATTCAGCAAGATTTCCAAAATCAAATGCTCCGTTAGCCATCTTTTTACCTCCTATTTATGTTAAATTCCTTGTTGTTTTATTTATTATTGAACTCAGACTTTTTAAACTTTACTAATTTTGGCTATTTAGTAGTACTGCTATCACCTACAGTAGCATTATTTCCTCCTTTCTTATCTTGAGTCACATACACTATGAATATAACTATCATAACCAATAATAACACAGATCCGACGACTTCTCCTCTTTGGGTGCCTTCAAAAAAATTAGATACGTCCTGCAACAGGCCCAAAGCATCTAGGAAAATGAAAATCAGACCAACAAAGACTAGGCCCATGAATGCTGTCCTCCACCCGCCGTGCTCCAGGAAGACTGCATGAGGCTCTTCTTTAAAGAAAGACCCTACTAGTAATAAGAATAAAACAATCAAGAACAGCAAAACAACGAACTTAGAAGATACTTCAGTTATTACCCCTACAAGTTCTGATGAAGCTACAACAAGGAATGCAATCACAAAAGCAGCCGCTGAATTAAGGTTTTTCTTGGTATATTCCTTGCCATCTATCTTTTCGATACCAAAAACTTTTGTTCTCTCCAACAGTGCAAAAACAATAGTGAAAACAAGAAGAAAAGGCAATACTACGTCAAAAACGCCTATTTTAGCGAAAAAGTCTATTATTTCTCTGAATGGAGTCGCCATCTTTTTATTTATCTATTGGCCAGATGATATATAAATTTATCGAAAATCTAAAGCATTTTCAGAAAAATTATTTCAAATCAAAAAGCAGCGGAAAACAAAGTTTTCTAGGTGTTTGAAACCGTGAATTGTGAGCGAGTTCGCAAAGATGAGCTCACTCGCATCTCACGGTTTCAAAACCTTTATAAAACTACAATATTTACAATTTATTATGTTAGATAAGAAAGACTTTGAAAAAATAAGGAAAGAGATGGAAGCTTCTGACGTTAAAAGAGAAGCCATTATACAGCAATCCCGGGAGATCATACAACTATCTAAAAAAATCATTTATGCATTGCATAGGAATGATCTAAAATCTGCATCTTCTTATGTAAAAGACATAGAAAAAAAGAAAAAATCTCTTAACATGCAGGTAGATCTTGACACAAAAATAAACCAGGCTGCTCTACAAGAATACGTTGAAGCGTTGTGCTACTATCATTTTATCAAAAGCAAAAAAATGCCATCTAAGGCTTCTTTAAAAGTTGATAATGAAAGTTATCTTTTAGGCTTATGTGATTTGACTGGAGAATTAATGAGAAAATCTGTGAATGAAGTCATAAGGAAAAATTTTCGTGAAGCGATAGTGATTAAAGATCTTGTTGATGAAATATATGGAGAGTTTCTCAATTTTAATTTAAGAAATGGTGAGTTAAGAAAGAAATCTGACCAGATCAAATGGAATTTGAAAAAACTGGAAGATGTTGTTTTTGAGCTGAAATTAAAGGGGAAAATATGAACTTAAAGAGATCAAACACTTGTGGAGAATTAACTAAAAAAGACGTTAAAAAAGATGCAGTTCTTTGTGGCTGGACAAATTCCAGCAGGGACCATGGAGGCATAATTTTTGTTGACCTAAGGGATAGGTATGGTCTTACCCAGGTAGTTTTTGATCCAGAGCACGATAAAAAAACTCATAAGGAAGCTGAGCAACTAAGAAGAGAAGATGTTATAGCTGTAAAAGGGAAAGTAAGGCCTAGAGGAAAAGGACTTGAAAATCCAAAATTAAAAACAGGAGAGGTAGAAGTTCTTGTTGATGAGTTAGAAATCCTGAATAAAGCTGAAACCCCTCCTTTAGAAATTGACGATCGGATTGATGCAAATGAGGATATGAGATTAAAGTACCGCTATTTGGACTTAAGGCGTCCTAAAATGCAGAAACAGTTGCTCCTAAGGCACAATGCTGCTCAAGCTGCCAGAGAGTATTTGAATAAAAATAATTTCTTGGAGATTGAAACTCCTATTCTTGTAAGAGCAACACCGGAAGGAGCTCGTGATTATGTTGTTCCAAGCCGCGTTAACTCTGGAAAATTCTATGCTCTGCCGCAAAGCCCTCAGCTGTACAAGCAAATTCTGATGGTTTCTGGATGTGATAGGTACTATCAATTTGCACGCTGCTTAAGAGATGAAGATTTAAGGCAAGATAGGCAACCAGAACATACTCAAATTGACGTAGAGATGAGTTTTGTAGCTGCAGATGATGTTATGGAAATGGTGGAAGGATTATACAAGCACATGATGAAACGCGTTTTAAATATAGACATCAAAGACAAATTTAAAAGAGTTACCCACAAAGATGCAATGGACAAATACGGCTGTGATAAGCCTGATTTAAGGTTTGGTTTAGAGTTAGTTGATGTTACAAGCGAGGTTAAAAGCTGTGATTTTAATGTATTTAATAGCGCGGAAAAGGTAAAATGTATCAATCCTCTTGATAAATTCTCAAGAAACGAGATTGATAGCTTAATTGAGTTTGCAACCAGTGTAGGAGCAAAAGGCATGGCATGGATGCGTGTGACAGACAAAGGTTTGGAAAGTAATATTGTAAAATTCTTCAGCAAAGACATACAGAAAAAGATAGTTGAGAAAACAAAAGCCAAAAAAGGTTCTATCCTATTTTTTATTGCGGATAAAGAAAAAAGTGCAAATGAAATATTGTCTAAAATAAGGGTAGAGATAGGAAAAAGGTTAAAGTTGATTAACGAAAAAGATTTTAAGTTCTGCTGGGTTGTTGATTTTCCGTTGTTTGAGTGGGATGAGGATGAAAATGCATGGAAACCTTCCCATCATATCTTTACAGCTCCAAAAAAAGAGCATTTGCAGTTCCTGGACAAGGACCCAAGCAAGGTTTACGCTGATTTGTATGACTTAGTTCTGAATGGATTGGAATTAGGTTCCGGCTCAATAAGAGAAACAAATGCTGTTACACAGGAAAAGATGATGAAAATTATTGGATTAAGCCATGATGAAGCAAGGAAAAAATTCGGTTTCCTTATGGACTCATTCAAGTATGGAACACCTCCTCATGGTGGAATGGGATTGGGTTTTGACCGCATCGTAGCATTAATGTGCGGCTATAATGATATAAGGGAAGTGATCGCATTTCCAAAAAACAAAGACGCTGCAAATCCCATGGACAGTTCTCCTTCAGACATAGATGAAAAACAACTTAAAGAATTAAATATTAAATTGGATTTGGTCAAGAAGAAAAACAACTAAAATTTCTTATAGGCATCAGGCACTTCTCTCCATAGATTTACATTCGGATTCAGATGTTTTCTCAGAAAAGCAAGTACATCTGCATAAACTTTTGGGGAGGTAAATGCATAGGCCCTTCTTCCTGGCATGAATTCCTTGCTTTTAAGAAGATGTCCTTGATCAGGATATACTTTTAATTCTGATGTTGGTCCCATCATTGCTCCATACGCTTTTTCTAAGGATTCCATTCTTTTAGTCCTCCCTAACATGACATCTTTTACACTAGCGCCAATAATGAGATCTGGTGTTCCGTAAACAAACAATTTAGGGACATCTTTGATATATTTATTCTGAATATACTTAATAATCTGATATTTTTCTGCAAAATACTCCAATAAACTCATAAAGTTAAATGGATTTGGAACTGTTTCTGTATATTTTACAAAATCCCTCCATTCACTTTTTTCTACTTCAAAAAGTCCCCACCTAAATCCTTCAAATTCCCGTTTGAGTCCTAACTCTAGATTGTAATTAACTGCTATGTGCTTTTTTTTCCATGAATCTACAAATCTATCCAATCCTTCAAATACGCCAGCAGTAAATTGTGAAACTCTTAGTGGTGTTTTCTTCCAACGGAAAAACCCGGGCATTGACCTAGTTGTCTGAATAGATTGTGGAGATGCCAGCAGGACAGCAACGTCTATTTTGCCTGAAACATTTCTTCCGCCAAACCTGTTTGTTTTTAGTGCATCTACTATTTGACCCTTAAACTCTTCATAAGCTTTTTCTTCTTCTTTCAAATTTCCAAATAAACTTATTGCTTTATCCAACTCAAGCCTTGCATTTAATTTAATATTTCCAGACTTATATTCTTCTTCAAGTATTTTGTTTAATTCTTCTAATTCATCGGCTATTTTATCATTTATAAATTTTAATGTGTCAATATAATTAGTGGCTACATCCATTATATACTGTTCAAGTTTCTCATTGTAACCTGCTAAAGCGTATAAAATAGCCATTGCTCCCGTACTATGGCCCATTACTCCAACTTCAGTAACACCTTTTTGCCTAATATATCTTACACATGCATAAATATAGACGGACATTAGTCCTAGTTTCCACTTACCTGATGAGCCTTGGGAAGGAAGATCAAAAGCGCATACTCTATACCCTTCCAGAACCAGACGATAAATTATGGTCTCAAATTGAACATAACTCCTGGCTGCTCCTGGAACAAAAACAATGCCTTTTTTAGGATACTGTCCGTTTATTTTTTTAGAATAAATTTGTCCGGAAATAAAGTTTAAAGGCTCCTTTTCTATGCCTTCCAAATTGTTCTCAACTTTTTCAAATCTGTTTTCGAATTCTTCAAACACATTATCAAGATTAAGCTGTACCCTATAGTCTCTTCTTATGTATCTCTTCAGCTTAGTTTCAACTGCCAGTAATTTTTCATGAAGCTCTTCCAGTTCATATTCTATTCTTTGCCTTCCAAAACCTTTATCTTTCTTAAGTTTCCCTAATAATCCAATATAATGCTCTAAAAGGCTTATATTTCTGGCTTCTTCTTCCTGTATGTCCCACAAAGGCTTAAACAAATGCTCAAACTCCCTTCTGTAATACCTTAAAATTCTTATTGCATCTTCACCATATTCTTTAAATCCATGTCCGGACAAAACACCCTGTCTTAAAGATTCAAATTCCTGCCTAAACCTTATTTCTTCTTCCTGTTCAGTCCCCTCTTCATTTGCTGCTGCTTTTACCTCTCTGTAAATGTCAACATCTCTATGAATACTACCAAATGCTTTTTCTAGTAAATGCGTTCTTGGGCTTCTACCTTTGTAAACACGTCTTTCATTTCTTAAGGTTGTTGCAAAGCTTTTCCTTATTAATTCATTTAAATCTTCTATTTCTTTCTTTATTCTAGCACTAATAGGTTCTGGCACATTTGCCAATATTTCCATAGTCATAGATACTGTTCTTTTCAGTTCATTCAATGTTTTCAAAATAGCCTGCACAATATTCTCTTCCAATCCAAAATTACCTTCAAATCTTACCACCACAGAATCCATGTAGGTGATATAGTCAGTTATTTCTTTCATTAAAGAAGAAAGGTACTCCACCCTATTTTTATTGCTTTTAACCAAATCAGCTGTTTTATCTATATCCTTTTCCAGCTTCTTCTTTCTTTGGTCAGTTTTAAGAAGACCTCTAAGTGCACGAGTTGGACGCATGTGCTCACTACCACATCCATATTTTAAATACTTTTCTTACATTCACTCAAAAACTTTATAAGTCTTTAAAATAAAGATTAAGTTATGGTTGACCTTACAGAAAAATTGACGAACATTCAGAGAAAAATAGATCAGGTATTAAGAATTAAGACGCAATTAGAATCCAAGATAAACCAATATACAGGAATGTTGGGAAACGATGCTACTGCAGAACAATTAGAGAGTACATTATCTTCCCTGGCTAATGTTTTTAAGAGGAAAGAACATGTTATGGATCTTGTTATAGGAGGTTTTGAAGAAACACAAAAAATACTAATGGAAGCTGAGGTAATTGTACTTAAAACTCAAGGTTTTAAGAGAAGGCTATTTAATAATGTCTTGGGTCAAATTCCCATTATAAATAAAAAATTTGGTGTTGAAAAACAACCACTTATTCCACTTTTAAATATGATGTATTCTCATTTGCAAAAGCAATTTCATGACTTTGAAAAAAAAATCATTTGATATTAAAAAAGCGATCAATGGACAATATGTGATGACCTTAGATTTAATCATTGAAGTTAAAAAGGGAGAGATTTTAGGAGATATTTATGAGACTAGCCATTACAAGGAGATTGTGGCACTTCATAACGTAGAAAAGGAAATTATCAAAGAATTAGAGGAAGGATCAAAGTCTTTTAGAAGCAGTATGGTTGTGGTTATGAATAAGATTCAAAATAGGTTAAATCAAAATGACATGTATTTGCGCCATAAAAATCTTGCATGGCTACAAGTAAAAGTTCAAATGGCGCCAATAACAACTACGGGTACAACAGTTACAGCTTTTATAGCTCCTCCACTTGCCCCGGTGATGGCTGTTGCATTAACTTTTGTAAATTATACTCCAACAATGGCAATCTTAGCAATAGAGGCGGGTATTAGATTAAAACCCTACGCAAAAAGGCTGAAAGAATTTGCATCTCTTAAAGCGAGGGTAGCTAAGTTGAAGATACCTGTACCAAGAACAATTTTTAATGAACCTCCAGTTGCTGAATCTAATCAACCACAAATACAACCAGCTTAGGGATTTACATAACAACTTCCACTCACATTTAAATACTAATCAATAATACCTTTTCTTATGCAAATAAACCTAATAACAAGCAATTTAGGCAAAGTAAAAGAATTCAAGATAATATTAGGAGATAGTATAAAAATAAAGCATATTGAAATGGAATATAGTGAACTAAGAAGTGATAACTCTGAAGAGATAGCAAAGGAAGCAGCAAAACGTCTAGCAAACGAATTAAAAAAACCAGTCGTTGTTGAAGATTCTGGTTTGTTCATTAAAGCATTAAATGATTTTCCAGGAACATGTTCGTCTTATATCCATAAAAGAATCGGATTAAAAGGAATTCTAAAACTGATGGAAAACATAGAAGACAGAACTTGTTACTATAAATCAGCTGTTGCTTATTGCGAACCTGACAAAGAGCCACTAAGTTTCCTTGGAGAAGAAAAAGGAACTTTAGCAGAAGAGATAAAAGGAAACAATGGTTTTGGCCATGATCCAATATTTATTCCAGAAAACAACAATAAAACCTATGGTGAAATAGAAAATTGCGAAGACTTAAAAAGATTCAGAAAAATTGCAGTTGAAAAACTAAAAAACTACTTAAAAGAGGAAAAATAAGATGATACAAAAAATAAAAGACTTAATGGCAGTAAAAGAGCAGATTGATGTAATAAAGAACAACATAAACTACACAACGAATTCTATGAATGAATTAAAAAACGAAGTGCAAACATTAAAACAGCACATGAATGATAATATAAGTGACATCAATGATAAAAACGACGAGTTCTTCAAGAATTTCAATGAAAACATAGAGTCAATGAAAGCCA
The DNA here is from genome assembly GCA_964469645.1 of uncultured Methanosarcinales archaeon. Taxonomy (GTDB): domain Archaea; phylum Nanobdellota; class Nanobdellia; order Woesearchaeales; family GW2011-AR4; genus JACPJP01. The sequence goes on from CAYXZV010000006.1 coordinate 27,145, forward strand.
TAAGAAGTGATTTCGAAAAGGAATTGTTCCAGTTCAAATTATTAAAAGCACAGATGCAGAAGAAAGTGATGGAAAAATTCGAGGAAGAACTTGATAAAGAATTAAAGATACAAATAGACACATTAAAAAACGATTCAGAAACATATAATGAGCTAAAAGAGAACATAAACAACATAACAGGAAAAGTAAACAGTTTAAGCGAAGAAATAAATAAGTTTATATCTATAAGCAGCAATATAAAGAAAGAAGACTTCGAGCTTACAAGATTTGCAAACAAGCTGGCAGATATGGACAGGGAAAAACTGGAGCTTATGCAAAAAATAGATACGCTGGAAAGATTAGTTTCCAAGATGCGAAGACAAGAATTCGTAACAAGATGAAATTCCGGAAAGCAACATTAAAAGATGCAAAAGGGATTGCTAACGTTCTTATACAAAGTTATAATATTGAAGATTCAAAAGAAGGTACCAGTGTCTTCAAAGCAGAAACAAAAAAATCCTATAAATATATTGTTGCTGACAATGGAAAGGAAATAGCAGGTATTGTCACATGGGTTGTCCATGGCCTTCCGAAACACCAGTTATGTGAATTAGACAGGATTGCAGTCCTGCCAGAATATAGGGGAAAAGGTGTTGCAAAAAAGCTCTTTAACGCATTAGTAGGGGATGCAAAATCATATTACAAAAAGCATAACCAAAAATTGAGAAAATTATACATTCTAACGCATGCAGATAACAAAAGAGCGCACAAATTCTATGAAAAACTGGGCTTAAAGCATGAAACAACCTTAAAAGAGCACTATTACAAAAACAAGGATGAGTTTATCTATAGCATGTTCTTTTGATTGATTCCAAAATATATTTATACTTCTAAAATAAAAAACATCTATGCAAAATAAGTTAACAAAAGAAAGCTTCCAGTGCAACAGGTACTGCGGCGAATGCTGCAAGAAACTGTCTGTAATGATAAGCAAGCAAGAGCTAAAGAACATAACAAAACTAGGGCATAAAAAAGAAGATTTTCTGGATAAAGATTTACTATCAATAAATAAATTTATGCTGAAAAGAGACAAGAATGGATGCATTTTCCTAAAACAGCACAAAAGTGGAGAATATTCTTGCACCATACACAAAAACAGGCCTAAAACATGCAGACAATACCCTTTCTTTGGAAAGGGGAAAGCTATAGACAGCTGCCTACCGGAAGATATGTTTCCAAACGTTTCTTTCAAGTCCAGAAATCCCAAAAATAATCAATAAACTTTTTAAATGGGCATTTATTCCGTATATGATTCTATAGCAAATGCACTAAATTTGTAATGAATTATGCATTTGTTATATCAGGAGGAACTAAACTATTTTAAAGAGTATTTAGTTTCTCCGCTATATTATTTTTAAATGATAGTAGAAGGAGGTAATTGATATGGCAAGTTTTAAACTCAATATTGCGGATCCGAAAGCAGCTAAATGCTACAAGACAGAGGTCAAGGATGCGCAGGCAGCGCCTTTTATGGGCCTGAATATAGGTGAGAAGATAGAAGGAAGTAAAATAGGTATTGAGGGTTACGAATTTTCAATAACCGGCGGTACAGATTTCTGTGGATTTCCTATGAGGCATGGTATACTTGGAATAAGGAAAAAATTAACTATTTATCCGGGTACTGGCTTCAGAGGTGGCTTAAAAGGGATGAAGAAGCGAAAGACTGTCTGCGGCCACAAAATTAACGAATCCATAAGCGCAATAAACCTTAAGGTCATGAAAGAAGGTACAAAAAAGCTTTCGGATCTGTTCGGAGCTAAAAAAGAAGGTGAAGAACAGCCAAAAGAAGAAAAAACTGAAGTTAAGAAAGAAGAAAAACCTGAACAGAAAGAAACTAAACAGGAGAATAAGCCAGAACAAAAAGAGGCAAAACCAAAAGAAGAGCCAAAGAAGGAAGAAAAACAAGAAGCAAAGCAAGACAAACCAGCAACAAAAGAACAAAAACAATAAAGCAACGAAAACAGAATAAATAGCTTCCAATGTGGGAAGACTAAAATTATTGCCTTTGCTAACAACATAAAGAACAATGGAAAAGAATCATTATTTTTAAAAAATATGACAATAAAATAAAGGATCATAACATAAAAAATAAATACAACTAAATGCCTATGCCAAGAACGAAAAAAACGACAAAATCAAGTGAAAAAGCAGTACAGCCAGAAATTAATATAGGGATGGTAGGTCACGTTGACCATGGAAAAACAACTTTGCTTGAAACTTTGTCTGGAGTATGGGCAGACACTCATTCTGAGGAGATTAAAAGGGGAATAACAATAAGGCTTGGCTATGCAGACACAACTTTCTACAAAGAAGGAAAAGAATACACTGCAAAACCTAAAGATAAAACTAAAGCAAAAGTTCTCCGAAAAGTGAGCTTTGTTGATGCACCTGGCCACGAGAGCTTGATGGCCACTATGCTTTCAGGAGCCACGATAATGGACGGCGCATTATTGCTCATAGCCGCAACAGAAACATGCCCGCAACCGCAGACCAGAGAGCATCTAATGGCACTGCAGATAATGGGAATAAAAAACGTTGTCATAGTGCAGAATAAGATAGACTTAGTTGACGAAAAGAGCGCCTTAAAGAATTATAATGACATCAAAAGCTTTGTAAAAGGGACAGATTATGAAAAAGCTCCAATAATACCGATATCTGCACAGCATAAGGCAGGCGTAAGCACCTTAATAAAAACCATCGAAGAAACAATACCCACTCCTAAAAGGAATAAAGACGCAGATCCTTTAATGCTTGTTGCAAGAAGCTTTGACATCAACAGGCCAGGGGCATTGCCTAAAGATCTGACCGGAGGCATTCTCGGTGGAGGCATGCGTCAAGGCGTGTTAAAGACTGGCCAAGAGATAGAGATAAGGCCTGGAAGAAAAGTAATGGAAAAAAACAAGGAAGTGATGAAACCGATAAAAACCAAGGTTATTGACCTAAACTACGGGAGCACTTCAGTAAAAGAAATTTCACCTGGAGGAACAGTAGGAATTCTTACCTCTTTGGACCCATCGATTGTAAAATCAGATCAGCTTGCAGGATCAATTGCCGGATTGCCTGGAAAATTACCTGATACTTTATACGAAATAACCCTTGCACCAAATCTCTTGGAAAGGGTTGTAGGTATGCAGGAAGAACAAAAAGTTGAGCCGATAAAGATGAATGAATTTCTGATGTTGAATGTAAATTCAGCAGCTACAGTAGGCGTAGTAACCGGTTTAAGGAAGAAGAATGTTACCTGCAAATTGAAAATACCAGTATGTGCCGAAATAAATTCACACATCACAATATCAAGAAGGGTTGGCAACAGGTTTAGACTTATAGGTTATGGAAAGATTATTGAAGGTAATACCTCCCAATAGAATTTAAAACACGCTCTGCTCAGGGTATATAACAACTCCCTTATTGGTTATTTCTAAAGGAAACGTCTTGGCCAGGTGCTTTGAGCCCCTCATCTTGTATACCTCTAACGCCCTAGTTCTAACATCAGTTTTTTTCATGTTATAGAGCCATACTATGCTATCTACTTCAAAATCCAATGGCGTTGATTTATGATCTTCTATATCATACTCTGCTGTGAGCAATGTTGTCACCTTCCAGTCCCTCAGCATCTCAAACAGGTCCATATTTGCTGTTCTTTTGTCTAAGTCATTAGGAAACAACAAAGAATATGCACTGGTCGAATCTATAACAATTCTCTTGGCTTTAAGCTGTTTGACAATCTTGTATTTTAAGCCTAATATTTCTTTAGTAGTTGACTTTTTAATATCTTCAGGAGATTGCTCCAGTATGTCTATTTTTTTCTCTTTGACTAACTTTTTAAGATCCCATCCAAAATTGTTCATATACTGAATTAATTTATCTTTCCTTTCCTCAAATGTTATATAAACTCCGGGCTCATTGTATTTCTTCAGTCCATTTATAAGATACTGCATTGCAAAGATACTCTTTCCAGAACCAGGACTTCCAGCAACTAAGTTAATGCTGTCTTTTATAAATCCACCAGACATCGCATCATCCAAACCTTTTATGCCTGTAGGCACTCTCTCTAAATGATTTTTTTTCTCAACCAAATACTATCACCCTCTTTTTTAATTGTACTACACTCCTAAATAATCATTAATATTTAAAATTATCTAATTTAAGCAATATACGAAAAACTTTATAAATCTCTTAAACAAAAGTAAACAAAATGAACAACTTAGGCAAAAAGGCATTCATATTCAAGATAATAGGATTAATAGTTTTTGTAATAGTTATAGTTTTACTGGTCTTCCTTATAAGAAATGACTGGGATGTGGGTGTTGCAATAAATGAGTTTATAGATTTTATTGGAAAGCTAAAGGCACAAACTGCCTCATAAATTTCAGCTCTAACTTCTCACTATAGAAAAAACATAGGTTTTATAGATTTTTTCCGGCTTGAACTTCATTTTAAAATCAAGCAGAACTTTATCTGAACCTCCAAAGTCAACATAGTCATAGCCTTTCCCCTTAAGCCTATTAAGGTCATCTATATTTGCAACTTCCCCTAATCCATGATAAGAATAATCAATTATCCCTATAGATGAATAATAATTGCCACTATTGGGTATCTTCCATCCGGCAGTTATGGTGCAGGGACTGCCATCAACATACATAGTTTTTGCCATATCCACACCTTCAAAATTATTATCAATCAAATTAGAAAAATAATGCTTGTCAACTCTGTCATTATCATTTCTTCTTTTCAGCCAAGCTGACAGGATCCTATTGAGATCCTCTTTAGGAATCTCTCTGCTATCCCTCACACTCACATTATGGTTCTTATAGAATACATTTTTAATGTTCCTTAATTTTTTCCATTTGTTTCCCTTCAGTTTCAAATCCCATTGATCCATATTATACATTGGCCAATAAAGAATATCAGGATCACAAGCCCTGAAAGTATTTCCAACTCTAAACTTATTCAAGATTTCTTTCCTCAAATCTTCTGAAACCTCAACTACAAACTTTAATGCTTTTTGCTTCTTTAAGATATAGTCCATAGTTTGCACCAAAAGATCCATCCTCTCATTTTCAGGTGCTAATATGCTATTGGGAAAAAGGCTCCAAATGTTTTCTTTCTCATCAAATTGTGCCAGCACAATCTTGTCATTACCAAATTCAAAGAACAAGTTTTTGTCCCTTTCAGTCTGATTATAGATATAATGCAGGTAGTTATGTTCCGCAAAATAACCGTATTTTTTAATACTTTTCTCTATATTTTTTTTATTTCCTGCAACATCACGCACTAATTTCAAACGAATGCACCCCTTTATTAATCATTTAATAAAAATTATTTTGGGAGTATATAAATTTTTTTATAAAAAAATTATGCTTGAAAATTGAAAATTTTCATTGTATAAATTTTTTTAAAGAAGTTTATTTTTATTATTTTTTATTGAATTTATAACCAATCATTTTATACAGAACTTTAGCTGCAGTAAAATCCGGACTTTTGTTGTTTTCGTTTGGACAAAGCTCAACAATATCGAAACCAACAACATTTTTTCCTTGAAAAACTTTTCTCAGAAATTTAAGAATCTGATAATAATATAATCCTCCTGGTTCTGGCGTTCCAGTAGAAGGTAAAATAGAAGGATCAAAGACATCCAAATCAAGTGTGATGTAAACATTCTCCGATAATTTTGAAATTGCTTTATCAAACCAGTCACTATTGTCATAAATGTCTTTAGCCCAGAAAATTTCTAGGTTATTTTGATTTACAAAATCAGCTTCTTCCGGGCTTAAACTTCTTATTCCTACTTGAACTAAATTTTTAGTTATTTCCAACACTCGCTTCATAGGGCATGCATGGCTGTACTTAGTTCCTTCATATTCTTCCCTTAAATCAGCATGTGCATCCAGCTGCAAAACAGAAAAATCATCATAGCTTTCAGCAAAAGCTTTTACACATCCTACAGTTATTGAATGCTCTCCACCGACGATTATTGGAAATTTTTTATCATCAATTAATTTTTTTACATTTTCCTTGGCAATCTCAATCATCTGCTCGGGTTTTTCATCAATCCTTAATTCATTCAAAGTACATATCCCGGATTTGCTTATATCTTCATCAAGCTCTTCATCATAAATTTCCATATTCCTTGACGCGTTTATAATCGCTTGTGGTCCTTTTCCAGTTCCTTTCATGTATGTAGTTGTTTTTTCATAAGGTATTGGCAATAAAACAATTTTAGAAGTTTCATAATTAGAAATTTCGTCTTCAAGCTCTGCAAAATTATTAGGAAATTTAATGTAGTTCATCTTCCTTTTATATGGAACCAATAAGTCTTATAAAAATATTCTGGTCCAAATTTCTTCTTGAATTGCAGCAACGATTGTGTAGAGTCTCCGAAATCAGCAAATGAAAAATTTCTTTTCTTTATCTGGCTTAGATCATCTATATTAGCTATCTCTCCCAGACCATTATACTTATAATTATATAAACCAATACCTGAATAATAATTTTTGCTGTTAGGTATACTCCATCCTGCAGTTATGGTGCAAACTTCTCCATCAACAACTACGCTTCTCGCGATATCGCAACCTTCAAAATCATTCTTTATAAAATTGAGATACATCTCTGTGTAATAATTATGTTCTACCTTAGGACGGTTCTTTCTCCACTGGTGTACAACATTGTTCAGTTTTTTTTTCTCTATTTCTTTCGATGGTATAATCTCGACATTATGCAATTTTAAAAATTGATTCTTGACATTCCTTAATTTCTTCCATTCACTTCCAGAAAGATTTTCATCCCATTTCTTAAGATTGAAAACAGGAGTATGGTAAATATCAACACCGCCAGTCATCCTATAATTATTCGATTTCTTCAGGATATCATGGATGCCGTTATAGAATTTTTCTGGAACAAAAACAAATACTTTCTGATCATTTTTCCCCATCAAAGCATAATTCAGAAAATTTTCAAACAATTCCAGCCTCTCGCTTTCAGATGCAAGAACCTCTCCGATAATTTCCCATAAGCCGCTTTTATATTTTATAGAGAATAATCCTTTATCTTCAAATTTGAAAAAATGCACCCTAGCATAGTTATTCTGCTGATTGTAGAAGAACCAGAAATTATGTTCCCGTACAGAACCATGTTTCTTTATGCAATCTAAAATTTCTTTTTTATTAGAACCAAAATCATCAATAATGTCCATTTGGAATATGATTATTACTAAGTTTTTATATAATTTATTATTATAGAATTAAAAAATATTTATTTATGCAATCTCGGTCTTTTCGTATATATGATCCGGGTGGCTCCTTGGGAAATCCATACCTCTATTTACAACATTTTTTGTATGTTTTTTTGCTCCAAAAGCGCTAACCAATAACTTAACCGCATTATCGACATCAAAACCTTTGCATGAAAAAACATCAATAAAAACATAATCTTTCTCAGGAAACGTATGGATGCTTATATGAGATTCTGCAATCATAATAAAGCCAGAAAGTCCAGGTATAGTGGCTCCAGGATCTAACCACTTTACAACATGAGGTAATGTCATCTTATGCATTCCTAACTCTTTAGGAAGATTATTAAGAATATCGTAGACAAGACTTTGGTCAGTCAGTTTTTTCCTATTACACGACGATGCGTCAATTGTTAAGTGTTGACCGAATTCCCTCATTTTTTTATTTTAAGTATATTCTTTCTAAAATTTTAAAAATAATTATTACAAAAGTAGTATTTAAAGCTTTCTCTTTTTTGTTTTTATAGACGGTAATTTTCGAAGAAATTTCAGAAAATTTTTCCTAAAAAAAATAAAAATTATCGCTAATGATAAAAATAATATAATTACCGACGACAAAATTGTATTTGATATAATCATGATTAAAAAATCGAAAAATAAGTTTTCAGGATATAAAACAACAATGTTCTCGAACTGAGGATTGAAAGTAAAAGTGCCCTGATCAAAAAAAGTTTTATGAAACACATCAAAAGTAAAATCAAAATTAAAGTTTGACAATAAAAAGAATGAAACAGCGTCTAATAAAGTCAATAAGCTTCCAAATAATAATATAATTAAAAATTTTTTAACAATTTCCTTAAAATTAAAATTTAATATAATTGATAAGATTATAATTAAAAAAATAAATAAAAATATTGAAAAATAATAAATTACAAAAATATTCTGGATTAAATTTTTAACATCCAGTAAATGTGTTTTTTCCCTTTCATTGAAAAAATCATCATCAATTAGAACAGGATTTTTTTCATTAACCAGATAATTCAAAACTTCTCCATTGATATTTTCAATATCATAATCTTCCAAATAGGAATAAACATTGTATTTCAAAAATTCTTTCTTGTACAAATCATTATCAAAAGCAACAGAATTGAAACTAAATCCATAAAGTATCAATGGAACTAATAGTATCATCAAAACAGAAATAATATTTACAAATAATCTTTTATTCTTCATAAATTGAAAAATAATTTAGAAATATAAATAATTATTCCTTATCTTCAAACACAACACTCAACTTCCTCTTCCTCATCACTAAAACATCTTCGAACTGTATCTTTACCCTTTTCCCTTTAATCTGTCTTTGAGCGTTTTCAATTTCTCTTTTTGCTTCCTTATGCAGTTTCTCCATAAAATTTTCTTTCAATCTATCAACAACCTGAACTTCTTGCTTTCCAATACCATCTCCAGTGTCAAAAGAATGTGGAATATACAGCTCTAATGAGGGTCCATTCAAAGATTCTTGTATTTCTCTCAAATTAGAATAATCCTGCTCAAAATTGCCGTATTTTATCTGGGAAAACACTTCATGTTCTGTAGGGCTGTAGAACATTCCAGCATAATCAGGAAAATCATTAGTAATTAAATAACCAGCAGTATTACTCAAACTACCGTGAGAATCTATAGAATAACCGCTCTTGCTCAGAACCTCAAATCCTGGTGTATATGGATTCTGGTACATTTTAATCAACATGCACTACTTCTTTTTCTTCTTTTATTGCGTCTTTGATTGCTTCTTCAATATTTTTACTATTTTTCTTTTTTGCTTCTTTGCCTTTTTCCTCTTTTATATTTTGATCTTCAGCATTGCCTTGCTGAATATTTTTAGCGACTGTCTGGAATTCATCTTCTTCCTCTTCATCGTTTTTCTGATACTTCTCTTCCTGCTCTACAGTATCAACTATTGTTTTTTCGTTTTCCTCATCTTCTTTCTTCTTATCATCATCTTTTTCATTAGACTTATAAGAATCTTTTATTTTATCCTCTTCTGGCTTATTAGCGCTATAAACCTCATTCTTATGATATTCCTCAGTAGAATCTTTAGAGCTGCCTGTATAGCCAGCATCACTCTCTTCAGAACTATGGCTTGCATAGCTACTGCTATGAATATCCAACTTGTCCTCATCCCAATTGCTATGTCCTCTATACATTTTAATATAGCTCTAAAACAGCTATTATATACATTTCCCCCTTTATAAATCTTTCTATTTATTCACTACTTACAAGTAACAGTAATCTAATACTTAATCAAAAATTTGCTCTTATTCTTGTCTATATCAAAAAAATCATCTGCTTCATCTCTTAGCTTCCCAGAGCTGCTCGGGCCTATCGCCATTACCTCAACCCTGCATCCCATCGCCCTCCTAAGATGCTGCAGCAAATCCACAAAATCGCCATCGCCGCTAACAAGTATGACTGTATCCAGATTGTTTGCCAGCTCAATGATATCCATAGCTATGCCGATATCCCAATCTCCTTTTTTCGCGCCGCCTGCAAATGTCTGCAGGTCCTTCATCTTTACTTCATATCCTATAGATTCCAGGGCATCATGGAAATTCTTCTCTTCCTTTATATTGGCCTTTATGACATACGCTATTGCCCTGACTAATTTTCTTCCCTTAACAGCTTCTCTAAGAACCTGCCCAAAATTTACTTTTGCCTTATACAAATTCTTTGCAGAATAATATAGGTTCTGCACGTCTACAAAAACTCCTACTCTTTGTTCTTTGTTTATTCTCATGCTAAAAAACCTCCGGTTTTTGGCACAACAAAAATCGCTTTGCGATTTTTCATTGTTTAATTTCACCTATATTTTGTTCAAAACCACAATTACTACATTTAATTTTTCCTTCTGTAAATTTCAAGCTTAAATCCCCGCACTTTGGGCATTTCTGAACAACTTTAAGTTTTTCAAATTGTTTTTTCCAGTCTTCCTCATCAGGGTTCATATTGCAGTGTAATAGTAGTTTTTTATAGGTATATAAATGTATCGTGACGCCAAAAACCCCTAATATTTATATACCTCAAAAAATACCTTAAGAGTATGGGGGACAAAATAAGATTCTATCCTTTGGATGTGATCTATAAGGTTATAGACAATAAACCAATAATCCATTTATTTGGCAGAACAGATGACAATAAGCAGATATGTGTCCTTTATGAAAATTTTGAGCCGTATTTCTATGTGATACCTAAAAAAGATGCTCATATAGAAGAACAGCTAAACACTCTAAAGATCACAAGAGATAACAGGACATACCAGATAACAAAAGTAGAATCTGTTAAAAAAAGGTTTTTAGGAAATGAAGTGAATGCACTAAAAGTCTACACAGACCTTCCAGGGAATGTTCCAATACTAAGAGAAGAGATAAAAAAATTAGATAGCGTAGAGTCTGTAAATGAAAGCGATATTTTGTTCATAAAGAGATTTTTGATAGATAAGAAAATAACTCCATTAAGTTTATATGAAGCAGAAGGGGAGTTTACTGAACAAAAACTAAAAGTTTCAGCGTTTAAAGCAGACGAAATAAAGCCAATTGACTCGGACAAAATTCCATCTTTTAAGATTCTTTCAGTAGACATAGAGACCTACACTCCACAATACAAGGAGATTGAACCTGAAAAAAACCCGATCCTGATGATCGCTTTCTATGCAGAAGATTTCCAAAAAGTATTTGTGGGAAAACACCTTCCAAAAAAGCTCGACTACATGGAATTCGTTGACAGTGAAGAAGAGTTAATACAAAAATTCAAGGCTGTTGTTGAGCAGTACAAGCCAGACATATTGACAGGATACTTTTCTGACGGTTTTGACCTACCATACATAAAAGCACGTGCTGATAAATACAAGATCAAGCTTGATCTGGGGTTAGATTTTTCCGAATTGAAGGTAGAAAAAAGAAACATAACCACAGCACAAATTACAGGCATAACTCACCTTGACATCTTCAAGTTCATAAGGAGAGTAATGTATGGAAATCTAAAAACAGACAGTTACAATCTGGATTCTGTTGCTTATGAGCTATTAGGTGAAAAAAAACAGGATGTGGACTTAGATGAACTTTCTCCTGCATGGGATAATAATTCAGATATAACTAAATTCTGTGAATATAATCTGGTAGATGCAAAGTTAACCTATAAATTAGCAGACAAATTGATGCTAAATATAATAGAGATAGTGAAAATAACCGGCATGCCGATCTATGATGTCAACAGGTCAGGTTTTTCACAGCTGGTTGAATCATACCTGCTAAAAGAAGCGTCAAATTTCAACGAGATAGCGCCAAACAAGCCCCATAATGACGAGCTGATAAAAAGAAAAATACGAAGATATAAAGGGGCTTTTGTCTTTGATCCACAACCTGGGTTGTACAAGAATATAGTGGTTTTTGATTATTTAAGCTTATATCCCACAATAATAGGGTCTCATAACATAGGCCCGGAAACATTGAATTGTGACTGTTGCAAGGATGAGCCGAAATTTGCACCCACAGAGGAGGATAAGATTTGGTTCTGCCAGAAAAATAAAGGATTTATCTCACATTTGATTGAGCATATAATAACAAGAAGGACAAGGATCAAGGAAATAATCAAAAAAACTCCTGAACAAAATCCAATCTTAGAGGCAAGGCAATACAGCCTAAAATTGCTTGCTAATTCATTCTATGGTTACTTAGGATTCTTTGCAGCGAGATGGTATTCGTTTGAAAGCGCACAGGCGACAACAGCTTACGGCAGATACTATATCAAGGATGTCGCAGAAAAGGCCAAAAAATCCGGCTTTAAGGAGCTATATGGTGACACTGATTCTTTATTCATAACGTTACAGGAAAAATCAAAGCAGGATGCTTTGGCATTTGCAGAAAAGATAAACCAGGAACTTCCTGGATTGATGGAACTTGAATTTGAAGGCTTCTATCCTTCCGGAATTTTTGTATCTGCAAAAGCAGGCGCTTTTGGTGCAAAGAAAAAATATGCTCTTCTTGATGAATCTGGAACATTAAAGATAAAAGGTTTTGAAAGTGTAAGAAGAAACTGGTCATCAATAGCAAAGGAAGTCCAGGAAAATGTCTTAGGAATAATATTGAAAGAGAATGATAATGAAAAGGCCCTGGCATATGTCAAAAAGGTTGTTGATGACCTAAGGAACAAGGAAATACCTATGGAAAAGGTAATAATGCACACGCAGCTAAAAAAGGATATTTCTGAATATGATGCCCGCGGCCCACATGTTGCTGTAGCGCAAAGGCTCAGGAATCAAGGTGTAAATGTAGGCCCTGGATCATTAATAAGTTTTGTTGTCACACAAGGTTCAGATATAATAAGGAACCGATCAAAGCTTCCGGAAGAAGTAAAGGAAAATAACTACGATTCAGATTACTATGTCAATAACCAGGTCGTGCCTGCAGTCGAGCGAATTTTCAATGTCTTTGGCTATTCAAAGGAAGAATTATTAGAGACAAAAGACCAAACCAAGTTGGAAGGGTTTTTTTGAAGAGTTACTGACAAGTAGTCCTAAATAAAAAGATTTAAAAACCAGATAGAATCTCCAATAGTAGGTTTTATGGCAAATCTTGTAGATATCTTAAATAATGTAGCAAAAAGAAATGGATTGGATAGAGTAGACACCTTTGTAATTGAAACGTTGCATGGGCTTTCTGAAGGAATTGATTTTGAAATGGAAGAAGGGGAAAGTAGACTTATTGCTTACCAAGAGGGTCTTTCAAATTTTGTGAGTGGATTAGAAGAGGGTTATGAACATATAGATCTTGAAATGGGTGATATTCATTCTCCTTACGAAGTAGGTCATGGGGTAGGATATGGCCTAAAAAATAGGATAACTGAAGGGGAAGAATGGCAAAGAGACATCCAAGTAACAAGCTACCAGGATCTCTATGAACAATTAAGACATGTAGCTGATCTTATAGGCACAGAACTTAAAGAGTTACAGCAAGCAGTTCAAGAACCTTACGATTTCATGTTAACCAGGCTTCCTCAGGGTGCAGGGATGGATAAACAGATTGGTGAAAGTCTAGCCACAATTTTAAGTTCATACCAAGATTTAACTCGAGGCTTATTAGATGAAACTTTAGATGAAAGCTCTATCCGAGAGCTTGAAGGGAAAGAAGAACCTACATTTGATGAATTAATGCAACCCGGCATAGTATACCTGGTTAGAGGAAATCTTAACACAGCAACGACACAACTTCAGAAAGCAAAAAACATGGATTCAGATCATAATTTAAGATCTCCCCTTATAGACGTTGCGGGTAATATTCTGGCTGCACATAGGAGTTTTCAGTCAATTTATTCTACAATAAAGCTCGCGCAAGATCTTGAAAAAGCGCCTCAATATGCCCAACCATAGAAAACAATTCCGATAATAGTTCTTAAAAACATATAATTTATAAATTGTTATTCTAAATACTATTATTAAATTAAAAAAGGTGATAGTTATTGGAAGATATAAGCAAAAACCTTGAAGAAATAAACGAGAATATTAACGAGCTTTCTGAATATAATGTTCTATTTGAGGAGTTAGAAGAAAATAGTTTTTTTGATCCGGAAATTTCAATCCATGCTAAAGACAATGATTTTTTGCAAAGCAGAGTCTTGATTTCAGAAATAATAGGAAAGAAGGAGATAATTGACAGGCTCAATAACCTGAAACTGCACGTTGGTTCGTTAAAAGAAGCCATGCTTGATGATAATGATCAAAAGATAAAAAACAAAATAAATATGATACTAAGCAATGAGTATAGCAGCATTAAGACAATAATCTCTGAATTGAACTTTCTGAAGAATAAGACTGATGAGCTTGAAAAGCTGCATATCAACCTATTAAACAACAGTATTATCAGTCTGGACATGAAGGTAGTGCTTGAACAGGAACTGAAAAAAAAGCAGGAATTGGATGCATTCTATGACAGGCAAAAAAATCTGCTCTTGAACTTAAGCAGTATATTTGTCAAGCTTGCCAAGAGTTCCATACCAAAGAATAGAAAATAAGTAAAAGATTTAAAAAGGTAAATAATTCCTCCGTTCTAATGGAAAAATACGAGCCTCTAAAGCAGGAGCCTGAAATATTGAAGTTTTGGGAAGATAGGAAAATATACAAAAAAGCAAAAGAGAAGAATAAAGGAAAAAAGAAATTCTATTTTCTTGATGGTCCGCCTTACACTTCCGGAAAGGTTCATTTGGGGACAGCATGGAACAAATCCCTAAAGGATTCTATATTAAGGTACAAAAGATCTCAAGGATTTGATGTTCTTGATCGTGCAGGGTATGATATGCATGGTCTCCCAACAGAAAATGCCACAGAGGTTGAGCTGGGTATAAAGAAAAAAGGAGACATAGAAAAGTTTGGTGTAGCTAAGTTTACTAAGGCTTGTAAGGATCTAAGCATAAGGAACATGAAAATAATGAATAAGGATTTTGAACGCTTAGGAGTCTGGATGGATTTTGAGAATGCATACCAATCCGTAAAAAAAGAATTTATCGACGGGGAATGGTACCTTGTAAAGAAAGCCCATGAAAAAAAGAGATTATATGAGGGTTTAAGGTCAATGACGTGGGACTGGGCCCATCAAACAGCAGTCGCAAAGCACGAACTTGAGTATAAAACAATAAAAGACGAATCAATCTTCGTTAAGATGCAAGTCAAAGACAAAAAAGATGAGTTCTTAATCATCTGGACAACAACTCCATGGACAATAGCCTTTAACTTGGGAATAATGGCAAATCCAAAACTGGATTATGTCAAATGTAAAGTAGGCAGCGAAAACTGGATTGTTGCAAAAACTCTGGCAAGTGCTTTCATTTCTTCGGTTGCTAAAAAAAAATTCGAGATAGTAGAAGAATTCAAAGGTAAAAAATTAGAAGGCCTTGAATATCTACATCCTTTTTATGACGAACTGAAAGAACACTATGACCAAATAAAGCAAAACCATCCAAAAACACATACAGTTGTCTTAAGCGAAGAATATGTTGATACAACCTCTGGCTCCGGATTAGTGCATATGGCTCCTGGTTGCGGTCCGGAAGATTATGAAGTTGGCCATAGAAACAATATTCCAGCTTGGAATTTGGTGCAGGAAGATGGCGTCTATGGGAAAGAGATGGGAATATTTTCCGGAAGACACGCTATAAAAGATAACCAAAGCTTCACAAAAGATTTAGACAAAAAAGGCGCTTTAATTGCCCAGACACAGGTAGAGCATGAATACCCTCATGGTCAAAGAAGCCATGAGCCTGTAATATTCAGGACGACAAGGCAATGGTTTTTCAAGGTAGAAGATATTAAAAAAAACCTGATAAAAGAGAACAACAAAATCAAATGGGTTCCTAAAGCAGGTTATAATGCATTTAATTCATGGTTAGAAAACCTAAGGGACAATTCTATTTCCAAACAAAGATATTGGGGAACTCCAGTACCTATATGGAGGAACGTTGATGATCCTGAAGATTACATAGTTGTCGGCTCTACAAAAGAACTAGAGCAGCTGTCCGGAAAAAAAGTGGAAGAGCCACACATACCATGGATTGATGATATCGAAATAGAAAAAGACGGCAAGAAATACAAACGGGTTCCTGACATCCTTGATGTTTGGGTAGACGCCGGAACAGTTTCGTGGAATTCTTTGGACTTTCCTATGAACCAAGATAATTTCAAAAAATATTTTCCTCCTGACTTTATTCTGGAAGGCAAGGACCAGATTAGAGGATGGTTTAACCTTCTTCATATTGCATCAATGTTATCTATGGGAAAAAGAAGCTTTAATGCAGTATACATGCACGGATTCATTAATGATGCTATGGGCAGGAAAATGTCAAAGAGCCTGGGAAACTACATACTACCCGAAGAAGTTGTAAGCAAATACGGCGCAGATACATTGAGGTATTACACAATCTCTGGAACAAATCCTGGATTGGACCTTAATTACAATTTCGATGACATGAAAGTCAAATACAGAAATCTGACAGTCCTGTGGAATTTGCACAATTACCTGATTGATCTGGCGAAGAATGCAAACGTTAATCCTAAAGAGCTAAAAAAATCAATTATAGAGAAAAATAGTTCTTACTCTTTTGAAGAAAAATACATTTTTTCCAAACTTAACTCAACAATAAAAGAAATAACTCAATTATACGATGATTACAAGTTGAATGAAACGCCGTTATTGGTTGAAGACTTATTTTTAGCCTTAAGCAGGGTTTACATCCAGCTTACAAGAAACAAATCTATAGGAGACCACAAGCAAGTTGTTCTTTATACTGTATACAAGGTGCTTATAGAATGCCTGAAATTATTTACACCCACTGCACCATTCATAACGGAAAAAATCTATCAAAACCTAAAAAAAGAATTTAAGCTTGAAGAAGAAAGCATACATCACCTTGAATGGCCAAAACATGATGAAAAACTAATCAATAAAGAATTAGAAAACAATATGGACACTATAAGCGATGTTACTCAAGTTATTTTATCCTTAAGGGAAAAGGTACAGATGGGAATAAGATGGCCCTTGCAGGAAGTTGTTGTAATCACAAAAGATGAAAAAACAGTAAAAGCTGTTGAGAAGCTAAAAGATATAATAAAAAAGCAAGCGAATATCAAAGATATTGATGTACAGCAATCACTCCCAGGAATAAAACAAAGCATAAAGGCAGATTACTCACAGATAGGTCCAGATTTCGGCAAAAAAGCACCGCAGATAATTGCAAAGCTTACTTCCGAAAGTCCTGAAACTATCCTAACCCATATAGAAAAAGATGGAAAATATACAATAAACCTTGGCAAAGAAAAAGTAAACATTGTCAAGGAACATTTGATTGTTGCAAGGGAAGTTCCGGCACCATATATTGAAGGGAATTTCAAGAATGGGTTTGTTTACCTGAATAAGGATGTTGATGAAGAATTGGAAGCAGAAGGCTACGCCAGAGAGTTGATGAGGCGTATTCAGGAACTAAGGAAAACAGCAGGATTGCAAAAAAAAGATCGTATTTCTCTGTTTGTAAAAACTGATGAAGAGCTCAAAGACACACTTAACATATTCTTACCCCAGATAAAAGAGATAGTCGGGGCAAAACAGATGAACATATCAGATAAAAACCCAAGCAAAAAGCACAAATTCACAAGCAAAGAGAAAGTAAGAGACAAGAAGTTTGAGCTGTTTTTAGAGAGGGTTTAGTTATTTATTTCTTAGATAATTCTATTGTAAAAACCGCAATCTTTAAATACTCAGTTCTAGATTATATTATAAAATACATTAAATAATTAAAAATATATTTTATCATATAATGACAAGTAGATTAAACCTGTAAAATACAGCAGTTTCGGGATGTCGCAGACATCCCCAGACGCTAGTGTGCAGGCATGTACAATGAAGAAACCAATTAGCGCAACAATCGATGCAGAACTCATTAAATGGATAGATAAAGAACTACAAGATAGGCAAAAATACAGGAACAAATCTCATTTGATAGAAATAGCTCTAGACTCATTAAAAAAAACAAAAAAATAAATCAAAAAATAAACAATAATGGCACTATTCGACAACAAAAAACCCTTTTCATACGATGTGATTAGGGAAGGTGATGATGTAGTACTTTCTGTTAATTTGGAAGACTATCCAAAGATACCTTCATTGGAAGACGATCCGTTAATTATGTCAAAGATGTGCAATCTTATGATAGAGGTAAAAGACGCCACAAAGATAATATTCCTCCAAAAAAGAAACTACGAATATGACTACCATCAGACCGCTCTATTGAAAGGGATAACAAACTTATACAGCAAGCTGACAAGAAGAAAAGAGATTTTCAGTTATACGGCCCTGCTTTCTGACACAACATGCTCCAGATGGATCAACACGTGGTACTCATCTGTACAGGATATAATTTCAAATCTCCTAAGGTCAGATCCGATAGGAGCTTATGTGGAACTGGTAAGGATTGCCCGCAATGAGCGAATAGAGGCAGAAAAATCCCCTGATGAAACTTTCATAAAATGCTCCAATAAATATCTTGGAGTCTTGGATTATATAATAAAATTACTGGACAAAACTAGATTAATCACGTTAGCAAAACCTTACCTTGCTGGCCACAAAGTAGGTGACAGGGAAATATACAGGAAGATATTCACTGCAATAATAAGGCCTGATTTCATGTTCACAAAGCTTATGGCAACTTTTCCCCACGATGCCATAGAATTAGACAGTTACACAGTGGGTAAAGATATAGAGGTAACAATATTTGAGCTGCCTGACAATGTCCAATACTTGTATCATGTGATGCCCCCTGAATTCAAGCTAAATGAAGAGGAATATGAGATTCTTGATACTGCAAGGAAGATAATGGCAGAACACAAGCCTAAAAGAAGTGAGTTTGTAGAGCCCGACAGGATGCGCCAAGTTTTCTTTAATGTAGGCTCTGACCTGATAGATGAATTAGCAACTCAAAAAAATATCAATATGACTTCCGCTCAAGTTGAACAGTTAACTAATATTCTTGTAAGATACACAGTAGGATTTGGTCTAATAGAAGTTCTGCTGCAGGATGAAAAAGTGCAGGATATAACAATCAATAACCAGATAGGGGAATCTCCTATGTTTATTGTACATCAAGATTATAGTGATTGCAAAACAAATATCATCCCCACAAGTACAGAAGCTGAATCCTGGGCAACTAAGTTAAGGCTGATTTCAGGAAGGCCGTTAGATGAATCTAACCCCATCCTAGATACAGAATTGAGTGTCCAAGGAGCAAATGCAAGAGTAGCTGCAATCGGACAGCCATTAAATCCTTTCGGACTTTCATATGCATTCAGAAGACATAGGGACCAACCGTGGACTTTACCATTATTTATCAAAAATAGGATGATAAGTCCGTTAGCAGCAGGCTTATTGAGTTTCATTGTTGACGGAAGCAGAACATTGCTTGTAGCAGGCACAAGATCAGCGGGAAAGACTGCATTGTTAGGTTCATTACTTGTGGAATTGATGAGGAAATATAGAGTAATAACAATAGAAGATACGCTAGAGCTTCCAACGTCTTCTTTAAGAAAACTTGGATATAATATACAGCCAATGAAAGTTGCTGCAGCCCTGACAAAAGGCTCTGCAGAAGTGCCTGCTGATGAAGGTATAAGAACCACATTAAGGATGGGGGACTCAGCTTTAATTGTCGGAGAAATAAGAAGCAAAGAAGCTCTTGCATTGTATGAGGCCATGCGTGTAGGTGCATTAGCAAATGTAGTTGCCGGAACAATTCATGGTGACAGCCCTTATGGAGTTTTTGACAGGGTTGTAAATGATTTACAAGTGCCAAGGACAAGCTTCAAAGCAACAGATATTGTAATTGTAGCAAATCCAATAAAAACTCCAGACGGTTTACATCGTTGGAGACGTGTAACACAAATAACTGAAGTAAGGAAGCATTGGGAAAATGATCCATTACTCGAAAATGGTTTTGCTGATTTGATGAGGTATGACACCAAAACGGACCAATTGGAACCAAGTGATGAACTGATTAATGGCGAAAGTGAAATATTAAAGGGCATAGCCGGAAATGTCAAGGAATGGGCAGGAAGCTGGGATGCAGTCTGGGATAATATTTTATTAAGGGCCAAAATGAAAGAAACCATAGTCAAGGTTGCTGAAAAATCAAAAATGCCGAACTTGCTTGAAGCAGGTTTTATAGTAAATTCAAATGACGAATTTCATAAAATATCAGATAATATACTCCGGGAAGTGGGAAGTTTAGACAGCAAAAGGATTTTTTTTGATTGGAATGAGTGGCTAAAAACCACAATTAAAAAAACAAAAATGGTATAAAAACAATACAAAAAAGGAGGTGAATTATTTCTTAATATGGCCAGCAAAAGTGAAAAGAAGGGTATGCAGAATTTAATAGAGGAATACAAGAAACAGGTAGAAAAAGAGCTCGGAGCAACAGTTTCCCAACCAAAGACAGTTTCCAGGGAATATAAAGAGTTTAGAAAGGAATTCATGCCCCGACATTTGACCATATATGAGAAACTATGCAATTTAAGTGAAAAAGTCCTTAAAATAAAGCCAAGCAAGAAGGGTGAACAGGAATTTCTCGACAATATTCAGATAGCGCACTTGAAAATCACTCCCACAGGAGTCATGTCTTTTTCATTATTAGCTCCAATAATTATAATCTTATTAGGATCATTATTTTCATTCCTTGTTTTACAATCATCCTTCCTCCTGATTCTCTTCTTAGGGATAGGATTATCCCTAATATTAATTCTTCAAAAATTTCCAGACTATATAGCAAACAGCTGGCGCTTAAAAGCCAGCAATCAGATGGTCCTATGCATATTTTATGTTGTGACCTATATGAGGCATACAAGCAATCTGGAAAACGCAGTAGAATTTGCTGCTGACCATCTGGCTCCGCCATTAAGCATTGACTTAAAAAAGGTTCTTTGGGATGTAGAAACAGAGCAATATGAAAGTGTACAGGAAAGTCTTGACATATACCTAAGAACCTGGAAAAAATGGAATTTTGAGTTTATTGAATCGTTTCATTTGGTAGAAAGTTCATTATACGAAGCAAGTGAAGAGCGTAGACTAGATGCTCTTGACAAATCACTAGATGTTATTCTAAGCGAAACATATGAGAAAATGCTTCATTACTCCCATAACCTGCAGAGCCCAATAACAATGCTGCATATGTTGGGAATAATACTTCCAATCCTTGGATTAGTAATACTTCCATTGGTTGTAAGTTTCATGGAAGGTGTAAAATGGTACCAAATAGCGATTCTATATAATTTAATATTACCTATAATTGTCTACTACCTTGGAAAAAGCATACTATCAAGACGCCCTACAGGCTATGGCCAGACAGACATATCAGAAGCGAATCCAGAGCTTAAGAAATATAAGAATGTAATAATTCATTTAAGAGGCAAAGAAATTCTGATAAATCCTATTATCTTTAGCATTATGATAGGAATATTTTTCTTAATCTTAGGCTTAAGTCCGATAATATTGCATTCTCTTAGTGCCCAGGATGTAGGTTTTGGTGCACTGGACCAGACGAATGCGTGTGGAAGGAAGTTTTGTTTATTGGGTTATAGGGAAAGCACATCAACCGGAGAGGTTATAGGACCCTATGGCCTGGGAGCATCAGTATTAAGTTTGTCAATTACTTTAGCTGTTGGACTCAGTTTTGGGATTTTTTATAGGTTAAGGTCAAGGAATATAATAAAGGTAAGGAAAAAAGCCAACAAGTTGGAGTTGGAGTTTGCATCGGCATTATTCCAGTTAGGTAACCGGTTAGGTGATGGATTGCCCGCAGAGATATCCTTTGGAAAAGTTGCAGACGTGATGGAAGGCACCATATCAGGATCTTTCTTTAGGCTTGTAAGCAGGAACATAAGAAGATTGGGCATGGGCATTAAGCAGGCGATATTTGACCCGATGCATGGAGCTTTAGTCACATTCCCTTCAAATTTGATTGAAAGCTCCATGAAAGTGCTCGTGCAATCCATAAAAAAAGGGCCAAGAATAGCTGCACAGGCTTTGATAAATATTTCAAGATACATAAAAGAGATTCATAGCGTCAATGAGAGGCTGCGCGATTTAATGGGGGATATAATATCTGATATGACCTCTCAGATCAAGTTTCTGACACCGGCAATTGCAGGAATAGTGGTAGGGATTACATCAATGGTAACTGGAATTCTTGGAAAATTAGGGGCGCAACTGCAGGAAGTTACTTCCGCTGGGCCAGCATCACAAGCAGGACTAATTGGATTATTTGGAGATGGAATCCCAACATACTTCTTCCAGATAATAATTGGAATATATGTTGTCCAGATAACTTATATATTGACAGTGATGGTAAACGGCATTGAAAACGGCTCTGACAGCCTAAATGAAAGATATCTGCTTGGAGTCAACTTAATCAGGAGTACTATATTATATTGTCTGATTGCAGGAGTAGTAATGATCTCTTTCAACATTGTTGCAGCAAACATACTGACAACTTCATTTTAAGGAAGAAAAAATGGTGGGACCTGTGGAACTTCCAAATCCTGAGGGATTTGCTGTTTCCCTCTGGGATATTTGAATCCACGACAACTACGTCTTCAGCGTAGTGCTCTCCCAGGCTGAGCTAAGGTCCCAATAACATTTCTAGAATTAATATATAATTTAAATTACTTTCGCTTACTCATCCTTAACTTCTTCTTCATCGACTGGTTTCTCTTCAACTTCCTTTAGTTTTTCTTCTGATTCTTGGTAAATCTTCTTGTCCTTTTCTTCGTCAGGAGGGGCTGTCATTTCCTCTTTAGTTTCCTTGCTTTCTCCAACAACCTCTAATTTGCCCATCTTACCGGTTGTAAGCTGTTTTTCTCCCTGCCATTCATTTACATAACCATTAGAGATATGCACTTTGTCTCCAGCCTTAACCTGGTCAATCTGCTCATTCCATAGAGTAAGTTTGACATCTCCTGTCTCATCTTTCACTATAGCTGTAGCCACTCTGCCGCTTTTGCCGAATTTCTCAAATTCTCTCACTTCTCCAACATCAACTACATCAACTACAACATCTACATTGCCTTGTCTTACTTGTAAGTCTTTAATTGCCATATCCAAAAGAAAGCGTATTCCATATATAAAATTTTGTATTACTGAAACATAGACTGGAACACCTGGTGCCATGTATTCTGATCGATGCCGCCAACACCTTTATTCAAAATAGTGCCATCCTTGCCTATAAAGTATTTTGTTGTAGTATAAACCACATTATAATCTGCTAGAACATCCCTTTTTGCAGCTGCAAAGTCAACATTTGGAAGGTTCATACGTTGTTTATAGCTTGCAATCTGTGCCTCGCTTTCCCTCTGATCAACATCGATAGCTAAGAAATTTACCTTATCAGAATATTGTGGATAAATATCTTTTACTGCGCCTAAATCTCTGGCACAATTAGGGCACCAAGTTGCAAAGAAATAAAGTACAGTAGGTTTGTCATTAGTCAACTGGCTTAAACTCAGTGTTTTGCCATCAATCGTTTTTACAGTAAAATCAGGAGCTATATTGCCCTGGTTTATGCCAACATTGCCTGCAACAGCTTGGCCCTGCACATTTGTTGTACCTATGTCATGATCTCCGCCCCTAGTACACCCATATGCAAAAACCACCAAAAGCAAAGACAAAACGATAATAATTCTTTTATCCATTCTACAATCAACCACACAAGAATATAAAACAATTCTCTTTAATGGTTAAATTCAAAATTTAAGAATTACTTGACAACCTTTCCTGCTTTTTCAAATTTTATTTCATTATTGAGTAATTTTCTTATTACTTCCTTTAAATCATTGATTTTAACCCTTATTTGTTTAGTGCTATCTCTGTCTCTGATGGTAACATCCTTCTTCTTCAGGCTGTCAAAATCTATAGTGATACAATAAGGTGTTCCAATCTCATCATTCCGGGCATACCTTCTACCGACGCTACCTGACCGGTCATAGCTGCAGCTAAGGTCATTCTTCAATAAATCATAAACTCCTAAAGCTTGTTTATCAAGTTTATTTACCAAAGGGAAAACAGCAACCTTGACTGGAGCTAATTTTGGATTTAATTTCAGAACAACATTTCCTCTTTTTTTATCAAAATTGTAAGCGTCAAACATAAAAACCAAGAAAGCTCTTTCAACTCCTAAAGAAGGTTCTGCAATGACATGAGGCACAACTTTCTGCTTGCTTTCTTCATCATACAAGCTTAAGTCTTTACCGGAAGTTTTCATATGCTGTTTTAAATCAAAATCAGTCCTATTTGCTATACCCTGCAATTCTTTCCATCCAAAAGGAAAATTATATTCCAAATCCCATGTGTCCAAAGCGTAATGGCTCTTTTCTTCCTTTAAATGTTGCCTGACACGAAAATTATCAGCATTAGCTCCTAAACTTACAAACCATTTTTGCTCTGTAGCCAGCCAGTAAGCATGCCATTCTGAAATTAATTTTTTACTTACAGCATCCTTGATTTTCATTTTTTTAGGTTTTAAATTTTTCTGCTGCATTTCTGCACTGTAGAAATTAAGCTCATTATTTTGAACTTCTTTAACAAAAGGACATTCCCCTGTTTTATCAGGATGAGCAAAATACTCTATTTCCATCATATCAAATTCTCTGCATCTAAATAAGAAATCTCTTGGGCTTATCTCATTCCTAAAGCCTTTGCCTATCTGCGCAATTCCAAAGGGTAATTTCAAGCGGGCATTATCCTCAACGAGCCTGAAATCAGCAAACATAATCTGTGCAGTTTCCGGCCTTAAGTAAGCTACAGAGCTTTTATCTTCTTTAGGACCAACATTGGTCTTAAACATGAGATTAAACTGCTTCGTATCCTCAAAATCAGAACCGCATTTAGGACACTTTAATTTATTTTTTTTGATAAGAACATTTATTTCCTCTGCTTTATGCCCCTCAACATTAACCTTTAGCTTTTCTTCGATAAAATGATCTGCCCGTATTTTTTCTCTGCATTTAGAGCAAGTTAACATTATATCTTCAAAACTTTCAACGTGGCCGGAAGCTTCCCACACTTTTGGATGAGTAATAATGCTTCCATCAATCCCGACAATGTCCTCTCTGCTTTGAACATGATATTTCCACCATTGAGTTTTGATGTTGTTTTTCAGTTCAACTCCTAAATGTCCAAAATCCCAAAAACCTGCAAGTCCGCCATAGATCTCGCTGTTAGGATAAACAAAACCCTTCCTTTTGCAGAAAACAGCCATATCCTCAATAGT
>CAYXZV010000007.1:0-49447 GCA_964469645.1 uncultured Methanosarcinales archaeon
CTTGCCCATGTATGAAATTTTATACCAGATGCACCATACTGCATCATATTATCAGCATTGCCACTTGTACCTTCTTCAAAGTAAGCATTACCACTAGCAGAATGTTTTAATGCATTGACTGTTCCAGTAGATGTGATATTACCTGAATCTATTGTCCCAGAAAATGTGGCGTTTTGTGAGGCATTAATAGTGAGTGCAGCTACACCACCATATGCACCACCTGCAGAATTAGTACCATCACTTGTATCTGCTGTATAGAATATAAACTGACCACCAGTAATTTGAAGTCTTGAATGACCACCTGCTGCAATTCTTTTGTAAGCACCATCATAATAGATGTTGTTCATTATATCAAAATCATTTCCAACCCCAGCATATTTAGCCAGAGAAGCACCTTCTATTTGAATAACATCTTCGCTTGAATGCCAAGAAGATAAAGACCCTCCTCCAATAACAACATTCCCACCAAATGTGGCGTTTCCTGTGCCTCCTGAGTCTAATGTTAATGCTTTAACATTACCACCTGCGTAAAATTTCATAGTCCCATATTCAGCTCCAGTAGAAGGGGATGTGTTTTCAAAAGTTATAGCACCCCTCAGTTCATCTGATGCTCTTTCAGAATTATAAAATTTAATTGATGAAGTTTCTTCTCCTCCTGCATATAAACTTATAACAGGACTCTGATTTGTATAATCTGTTGCAAAAAGACTAAGATTGCCATAATTAAATACTTCAGTTCCTGTGTACTTGGCAATAAGTGTTCCTGCATTCCAAAATCCTATGTATGGGTTTGTTCCTTCACTGTTTAAATCAACAAGAAAGTTGAATGCACTTCCATTCAGATAAAAGGATGCGTCTACATTACTCTCTGAATCAGTGAAACTAATCCTTGGGACACTTGCCGTTATTTGTAGCTCTCCTGTAAATGTCCCACCACTTGCCGCTGATACAAAGTCGGTAGGTAATGCTTGGTCACCTGTATTCGTTCCTGATAGGTTTCCTATGTCTATTAAATCTTGGGCTGATAATGAGCCTGTTCCAGTAATCCTACCATTTAATTGAGTTTGGGCGTTGCTTGTTAAAGTGTTTATAAATTGAAATTCTGAAGAGGTTACAGTGCCATCAGCAATACAGGTAGCAGGTATCGCAGCATTGGAATTAATATCGGCAGCCACAATAACTCCATCATCAATATGAGATGATAGAATTGTATCAGCACCAATCTGAATAGCTTGGTCAGAGGGTTTATTTCCTATATATCCCATTATGTAATTTGCAGAACCGAAAGAACAACATCTAACAAACCACTGGCATGTGAAGATTTGACTTTAAGTTTTTCCCCTGTTTCTAAATTAATAGGCTTATCGAGGGTAAGTGTAGAACCTGCTGGGATTGGTGCACCCTGTGTTATACTATAATCTGTGCTGCTTATTCTAATATCAACATCAACATTTATAGCTGATGAGTGTTTGTTACTTAAATAGACGGCATGAATTACAGCCGTTGTGCTCCCAGGAGCAGTATAAACTTCTGCTGCGGTTGAATCTGAAAGTGTAACAGCAACGGATTTGAAAGCATTAGCCATTGATTAACCTCCCAACGCAATAGCCATCGCCACTGCATCTCCTGCTTTATCGGATTTTTTGTTTACTTCAGGATCTAATACATCAACGGTATTGTCGGCACTATTTTTTACATAGACAGATATATTATCAACATGCCTGTTTATCGCAACTTCACCATCAGCAAGTGTTGGCAAAGAAGGATTCTCGGTGGTTGTACTTTTTAACTTGATAGTGTTTGCCATAATTTTCTCCGTTCATTAGAATGTTCCACCGTCAATGTCAGCCCATACTGGAGCTGAACCATTGCTTTGTAAAATTTTACCATCGGCTCCAATTCCCAATTTGGCAATTGTGGTTCCTGCCGAAGCATAAACTAAATCCCCAGCTGTATAACTAGCGAGATCTGTACCGCCTCTAGCAACATCAACTTTTGTACCTTCCCAAGTGCCAGTTGCGATAGTTCCCAAGGTGGTTATTGTGTTTTGGCCAACATAAGTGGTGGCAATATTTATATCATCAGCATTAACAGTGATCCTGTCTGCAGTTCCTACGACATCAACTGAGTGACCTGTTTTTGTTAAACCTGCTCCAGCAGTTATAACACCAGCAGCACTGAATTGGGCAAAAGCTATTGCTGTAGATCCAACTGTTATGTCGCCAGTTGTGGTTACCATCCAGCCTTCACTGCCATTGGTTGTACCTTCTTCTACGAATACAAAAGCACCGCTGGTAACTTCAGCATCTGCATCAAAATCTGTTGCTCTAGATGGGGATGCCTTTACAACATAAATACCGTTCTGGGATGCTGTAGATTGATTCTTAACTAAAACACGGTCATTGGTAGCTAGTGTTACACCGTCTATTTCGTCCGCATTATTTAGTGCTGTAGAAATTGTGATGTTCGCAGTGGTTGCGGCTCTCACTGAATCTTTAATATCTAAACCAGTTTTTACAGCATCAACGTATGCTTTTGTGGCAGCATGCAAATCTTGGGTAGGAGCACCACCCAAAGTAGTCACACCACTGCCTGCTACTGTAACATTATTTCCGCTGAAAGTAGTTCCTTCAACTAAAACATCTGCATTAGTTGAGGCAATTACTAAATTATTACTAGAATGGTCACCTGTTATGCCTCCTTCTATGGTCATGTTACCGCTTAAATCTAAGCCGACAAATGCTGGGCTCTGGTCAGTAGCAACATCCTGTCCGATTGCGATTGCAGGTTCCCAACCTTCACCTGCTGAACCTGTTACTGTTACGCCTGTGCCACCTGTAACATTATCAACAAAATTTCCTGTGGTTTCTGCCCCCAGTGCTATGCCATTATCTTTAATAGTTACAGCACCTGAGGTGACAGTGAAATTATCTGAGTGAAAACTTGCTATCCCCTTGTTGGTATTGTCAGCATAAATACTAGAGTCAGTAATATTAACAGCAAGGCTGTAATCATTGTTATTTGCTGCTGCACTTTCCGCTGTTTTTGTTATGCCATTACCTGCAGATAGATTATCTAAAGAAGGTATGTGGTAATTCTCAACGGTTGAACCATTGTGCCTTCCTATAAACAATTTCTTTTCAGCCTGTAATAAAGCAAACTCACCATGTGCCAATCCAGTTGGCTCAGTAGTAGAGGCATTGCTCGAAGCTCGTTTGATTTGAATTGTATTAGCCATTTATCGCTCCTTTATGTGAAAAAACCACCGTCTATATCACCAGTGGTGGCTTCAATTACTATTTCTTTCCATGCACCGTCTCTGCGAACTTGCAATTCATCATCATCAGTGTCATAAAATAAATCTCCATCCTGTGCATAAACACCGCTTGTAGATGGGCTTGTTCCCACAGCTACACGATGGTCTAATTCATTAATTGCGTCCCTTAAATTACTTGCTGCTAGATTTGAACTTGAATTGTCAAATGTTACTGCTGTCGCACTAGCTATATTTTGGACTTGTATAGTTTTGTTGTCTTCTGTAACTGTTATATTTACATTATCTGCCATTTAAAAACTCGGATCTGTAATTGTGTCTGTTACTGTAATTTTCCCCTTAATATATCGGTGCACATTATCTGCACTGTCCTTTGCCAGCAAATCATACATCAATTCATCTTCGTCTGGCAGAACCTCTGTTTCACTTGCTGCCATAGTCATTTTCATCTTACCATTAACTGCTTCGGTAATTGTACATGTGAATGAACTTTCAAGTTCTTCAGTTGACTTTCTTCGCACTTCAGATTTGAAAGTAAATCCTGTGAGATTGATGGCACTACTATTGGCGTCTAAAAATGTAAACACCGTTTCGTAATAAACACCCTTCTCAAGCTTGAGGTTGTGAGTGGCAACTGCCATTTACATAGCTGCTCTAATAGCATCTGCCATTTCAGATTTTTTCATCCTGGCTGATAATTCGACATCTGGGAAATTCTGAGCCGCATAATCATTCAACTCATCTTTTGTCATTTCAGATATCGCATCACCACCACCGCCACCAACCAATTTAAACAAATGCGGGAAATCAGCCATAAGCTGTTCTGCTTTTGCTACAGGAATTGATTGCACACAAGAATCTGGGTCGTTCAAATTAAACTCAACGCCATCGCTTGTATATTTCTTTACAGAATCCGCACCAGTGAACTCTACTTTTACGCTACTTGCCATGATTTGCTCCTTTACTTCTTAACATATACCTTTGCAGCCATTAAAACCATGCGAATAGAGGCCAAATTCACACCATATTCGCCAGATAATTGTTTTACGATGTTATTGCTCGTTTCCTTTGTTGGCTTGGCTTCTTGGTATCTTTTAACAACTTCCTTTTTTAGGTCACCAGACCACTGCTTTTTTTGATTAGGCACAGTGCTTACCATTTTATTCTGATAAGAACCTTTTAAAACTTCAAATTCTTCTGGAAAATCAGATACAAGCTGTTTAGCTTTTTCTGTAGAAACTTCTGCTATTTGTTTTTCGGGATCTTTTGCGTCTAATTCTAACTCAACTTCGTTATCAATCCCTCGATAGATAGACTTTATATTTGGGATGCCAAGATATTTTACTACTGCCATTGCTTTCCTTTTCCTAGTGTTCTCAGAGGGGAGTACAAGCCTCCCCTCTAAAAACATCAACCCGATTAATTAAGACGTAAGATTGTAACCGTTACCGATAGTCTCTTCGCCTGTACCAACAGGTGTCATCACCTGAGTAAAAGCAACACGACGAGAAGCCACAGCAATATTCTGCTGGGTTTCTATATCACGGTCAGTTTCAACCATTAATCCACTAGGCTTTTCAGCTGTATAGAAAGCACGAGTGTTCGCATACATAATATGCGTTTTGGTGGTAGTAGAACCATCATGAACACCAGTAGCATTCAGATCCTGACGAACGAATTCACTAATGATAATCGGTGAACCGTCAAGGTTTGCCAATTGACCATTTTTAATCGTTGCCGCTGGACCGAATTTATCCATAGTCAGCACTTCAGAAAGACCAAGTAACTGAATGAATCCAGATATGCCGCAAATCCAAGCACAATCACTAGAATTTACACCAAAGCGACCCATAGATTTACGGATACTTCGTAGGTTCGCAACACTTAAAGTGGAAATATCAACACAAGCGTTACCAGTGTTGTTACCACTAAATGCCCGCAAACCATCCCAGGATTTCGCAACCAAAGTTGCTGCACCTGCATGTGTATCAGAATCATGATGAGTAGAACTAGAATTTCCATTGACACAAGCAATTTCTTCAGCATCAACCAAAGCCTGAACCAGCTCTTCCCGAACTAGAGGCATAACAGCAATTGCTGAATCCTCATCTAATTCGTAAGAAAATAACATTCTGAGACCGTGTTTAACGGCAGAGAAAGTTACTTTAGCAGACGGAGGTGTTGCCACTCCAATTTTGGTACCAGAATCGGCAGTATTCTCACCTACAAGGTAAGCATCCCGACGTGCACCACGGACTGGGAGTTCCCAGGATCCAAACTTCGCTGGCATGGTAATTCTCGGAAACAATGCAGCCACTTTTAATTGTAGCCGAATGTCATCGATAAGTGATGCACTTAAACCAGTTGGAATGAATTCACCACCACTACCTGCTGCACTGGACATTGCTTTACGGAGATCCGTACTGCGTTCCATTTCGTATTTGAACAGATTATAACTGTCCAAACCTTTTACAGCTTGTGTGTAGGTCATTGCATTACTAGGACTGGTTTGGCTAGTGATAGCCTTGTGCATACCAGTTAAGTATAGAGCATCATTAAGATCGTGTAGGATAGGATCGCAGTCGTAAGATCCAGATTTCTGCCAACCACCTGAACGACTCCAAGTCGTTGCTGGTTTATACAGAGCTCTAGAAATAGGATCATCATAACCCCATTGTTCACGGACTGTTGAACCCTCTTTCATTACTACATCAAACACAGAACGGTCAGCCTTTTCTTCAGCTTCCGTTTTCACTGCACCAATAGATGCATCAGTAACCGTTTGAAAATCCTTGAACTCACCAATGTGGTCAGACAGATCGTCTGCCATTTTAGATTGTAGTTCTTTGGTTTCAGAGGCACTCCTGGCTGTGTCTGTAAGTACATCCTTCATTTCTTTGATGACGCCAATGATGTCTTCGTTTGGTTTTACGCTGACATCAGGTGTTTCAACATCTTTAGACATGATATTGTACTCCTTTAGTTAAGAGTGTTGTGGGCATCTGGTGCCTCTGGTTTTTTTCCAATAGAACGAATTTCTCCGATCTCTTTTTTCAGCTTAATAGCCTCCAGACTTGTTCTGAGACCAGCTAAATCTTCCTGATTTTCAACCGCTACTTCCTCGATTTCCTCCTTGGGTTGGTCACCAGTTTTTTCTAATAAATCTTCTAGTGCATCCACAGCTGTTTTAGTTTTATCAACAGCATCACTAATCAAAGACCGATTCTTTTTAGATAATACACGTCCAGCCTTTTCTTCCTCTGGCTCGATATATTTAATTTTTACTGTATTGCCACCTACAACAACATTCGTTTCGTCCCAGCCAAGCATCTTTCTGTCTTCAGGTTCTATGGTTGTGCTAGGTTCTTCAGCCTCTTCTACTGGGTGGCCATATTCTTTACACTGAACAGCGAAATCATCCCACTCCCTTTGAGCAATCGCACTAGGCAAAGCTGGAATTGGCACAATAGAGAATTCCATCAGTTCCCACTCCTTGTGAGTCACACCAGTTTGGTGCGGCATGACTGGATCTTTAGAAATTGTTTTTGGTCTAAACCCTATCGACCCTGCATTCAGAAATCCTTTGCGAACCTTTTCGGCAATCATGGTAGCAAATGGGTCTGAACCATCATCGTGAAATATAACATCCGCATCTATATAGCTTTTTGTGACTTTCATACCACTCAAATCAACTTTGCCGATTGGCACCTGATTAGCAGCACCATGACCAAACAAAACAATCGGATTGCTTTTGAAATTTTCCAAGTCAACACCAGCAGGTTCTACTACTTCACCTGTTCGGTCAACTCTTTTTTCTGTAAGTCTAAAACGAACTGTTCCATCATCCTTAATTTCCTTAACGTGTGATGGTGTAAATTGTTTTTCTTTCATTATTCGCTCCTTA
Source organism: uncultured Methanosarcinales archaeon (assembly GCA_964469645.1). GTDB lineage: Archaea > Nanobdellota > Nanobdellia > Woesearchaeales > GW2011-AR4 > JACPJP01. The sequence continues at coordinate 7,179 of CAYXZV010000007.1, forward strand.
TTCCAAATAATACTTCCAATTCCTGAACCCTTTTTTCACCTATTGTGTCACGCACAATCTTACGCCATTCTTCATCGTCTTTTTCAGATATGTCGTGAATAGGTTCGTCAGTTTTCTTGTTGCCAATTGTTGTGTGTGCTGATGACAGCTTTTTTTCTTTCTTTTCTTCGGCCACTATAAACCTCCTACACAATAATTCATTGCAATTCTCCATTGCACATCATTAGTCAAATCAAAATAACCATCCCAACCCATACCAAGCATGTGCCTTTTAAGTGCAACACCCTCGAAGCTACCCATATGAGCAAATTCATAGACAGGTGTGTTCTTCATTTTCTTTACCCATGCTTTGCCTTCTGCTTCTGTCATCCTAGCAAAGAAATTACCTTCAGGGTCTGGCCATCTGCCGCCTCTAGCTCTATTGAGAAATCCTCTATAAAATGACCTTCTGTAAAATTCCATTTCTGTCGCACTAACCCCAGCATCAAATCCATATTTCCCCCAAGCATAACCACCCACATCTATGTTAGCATATGTGTTAATGCCTTTGAATCCAGACCTGCGATATAATTCTAATTGTCTGCGGAAAGTTTGTTTCATAAAACTCTTGTTTGTCAAGGAACGGTGTACCCAATATTCTCCATGGTGAATAACATTGGAACCTTTTGGTACATTCCTAGCAATTTCAAACATCCTAGTGCCATTGTGGGCTCTTCCATTAATAAACATCCTTGCTGCACTTGGGCTGAATTGTACATCTATGGTTGCAACTGTTGCTGCTAAATCATCGCTGACAAATGTTCTTATCATTTGCTCTTTTGTATAGTAATTACCAAACATGTCTTTGCAACGATCGGCATTTTTTATATTGTTTTCCCAATTTGGATCGGCTTTGTTGCCCCAGCTGGATCGTGCTTTGCTTCTAGATACAGGATCTGAAATTTTCTTCTCAGCTCCAACTGTTTTTTTGTCAGCTTTTACTGGTAAAGTGAAACAGCGTTCGTTAATATCGCTTGGATAACTAGCATCACCCATATATCCAGGTGGCACATTGAATGCATTGCCCACCTTAACAACCTCGCCATCAACACCAGTGTGAGTATCTCTTACCAAGCCATCTCTCTGTGACACCCACATATGGTTTTCAACTCTATCCGATTGCTTCATACTTCTGAAACGTCCATAATTTGTACCGCTTACAACTTCAGTTCTGGCTATGCGTGCAGCACGGAATGCTGTCTGGCTTTTAAAATAACTCTCAATGCTAGAACCTAGTTGGTTCATGGTAAGATTCTCAGCCGCACCTCGTTTTAAAAGTTTATCGATGCGTTCTTTGGTGGTTTGATTTACAATGGTTGCATATTCAGTTGTCCTTGTGCCTACATATTCAGCAACACGTGGGTCAGACAGAAAAAATTCACCATTAATACTTCTGGCAAATTCTTCTGCGGCCAGTGCAACAGCTTCCATGATATAAGGTTCGCCAAGTGCCTCAAATTCTTTAACCCAAGCATCGAAATCAAACACATCCCCCACATTCATAGCACTAGCCTTGTAAAAAGATTTCGTCCCAAAGTTTGCTATAATCTCTGCTTGTTGTTTTTTAAATAATTTTACTGTTGCCTTCTCAAATTTAGCACTAACCCTCCGTTGGATCCGCAATAGTGCTCGGTGAATCTGTTGCTTTTCTATTTCAACTTCAGATTCCTTAGTGTGCTGGTTTGTTAAATTTATTTCTTTAGATAATATTTCTATTTCGGACTTCTTTTCGATATCTTCTATGGCTTTGTCAATTTTATTTAGTTTGCCATCGATAGATTTTTCAGGTTCTTCAAAATTTGTACCAATCTCACCGATAGGTAACATGGTAGAACCTACAAAGTGACCATCCATCATTTCATCTTCCACCCTATCCATCCCCAAAACATCTTCCCTAAAATCATTTGGACTTACAGCACCCATATTGAACCCAACTCTGTAACGATCGGCCATCTTTTCAATGTCAGGCTGCAAAGCAGAAATATTCCCAAGGTCAAATTCTATCCTTGGACCAGCATCTCCGATATTAGGCATAAACATCTCAGTAATTATTTGCTCAATTCTTTTGATTTTCGGTTTAAGGGTATCCCATAGCAATCTATATTGAACATCCGCATTCGCAATAACACTAGCCTCTTTAAACTGCATCAAAAACACAGGTGGTATGCCATAAACTTCGCTGACAGTATCTTTTGTCCACTGGCGTTGTTCCATGTACTGCATATCTCGTTGATTAAGTTGCATCTGCTGCCATTTTAGACCGTGAGTTAGAAACATAATCTTACCTTTTGAGTCTGCACCAACATGTTCCTTTGAGATATACCCTCTTGTGCGTTCCCAGTCACCTTGACTCATATCCATATCTGTAGAAATTATACCAGATGGCTGAGCACCTCTTTCAAATAAACTTTTGGACGAGGTAACAGCATTCAATTCAAGTATGATATCTGATTCTGCTGCGGCAATTGGTGATAGTCCACGGATGTGATTAGTCGGATTGTAATATTTCAGAAAGAACATATCCTCGGATTCTATCCTGATTGCTTTTCCAGATTTATTGAACAGATAATGGTCAATAACAAATTGATTGCTCGGTACAACCTCAATCAAATCAGGTCTTATTGGATAAGCAGAGATAACTTTCCCTGCTCCATCACGATCCAGTAGCCAAAAAGCCTCTCCTGTAAGTTCTAAAAAACCAATCGTCTGTTCCCAGAAATCAAAATGAGTTTGCTGGTTGTTGTACGTCTTGAACAATTGGTATTCAGGGTTGTCTGTGACGTCTGTTTCCCCATCCATAATCCGTACTGGCAGCATCGAAATGTTATTAGCTATAACTTGTACAGCTCTGTAAATCGGTGCAGATATTGAGTAAAGTTTTTGAAAATCTTTGTTGTCAGAACTAGGTTTCCCGACCCCACCCCATGGTTCGTGAAGTAAGCTAGAGAATGGAGGGGCATCTTTGGTATCGAGTGTGGTAGAGGAGGTGTTCGGCAGGATGCTGCGGGTAAAGACCGAGGTAATGTCATTTGACTTGTGAATCCTACCTATGAAATCCCCAAAGATGCCCATGTTAAAATCCTAGATTCTTTGTGACTAAAAAAGCACCAACTGTGCTAAATGTTAATATTGCAGTGGCTATAAAACCGACAAGAAATCCTACTCCATGCCAGTAGATAATTCTGGCTGGTATGCTAGATTTCGGTATTTCGGCATGTGGCGTCACTATGCAAAAGTAGATCGAAAAAAAGCCGAAAAAAAGGTAAAAAATGAAGAAAATTGCTATAATTATCATAAACTAAACATCCTAACACCCTGTGATTTAAAGTATCCCCATATAGCCATGACTAATGCATCAGCTGAGTCAGGACTTCCTCCTCTGTTGCGTGATTTGTAAAGGTCTTTGGGTTCAATAAACCATACCAAAGGTTCTTTATTTTTGACTGACCAATTTTTTTTGCGAGTTGTGATTTCGTGTATTGTTTGTTCTGAGATATTGAGCTGGATTTCTGGGAAGTGTTCAACCCTTTTCTCAATAACAAGGCTCGACCGATACCATGCTTCGCTAATAGCATTCATGAGTTGTACTTCAGGTCGTTCAGGTATAGACCCTGCCTTCATCCCAGCCTTGAATGGACGCACCGTCAGGTCAGTAAGCCAAGCTGTCATCATGCTTGGTACATGACTGCCTTCTCCTACAGCATCAACTACTAGGTGGATGTCTGCTTCAGGTGTTTTTACGAAATCTTCATAAATAATTTCCTGGACTATGGCTAGGGAATCGCTGTGTTTAGCTTTCCACTTTTTTATTTCGTCATAGATGAGTGTTTCCTCGCTACCATACAATTTCCCAAGCACATTCAAGTCCGTACCTTCCCCAGCAACGTCCCAGCTGTACACTATTTTTTCAGGTTCAGGTTCTTTCAATTTAACCTTGGTTGCTTTTACTGTTGAGTTGTAACTAATCGCACATTCATCACTCTCATCAGCCCATTCCCCAAACACCCTAGCCTTAACAATCGGTGAATCCTCGCCATATGTCTCAATTAATTCTTCAACCGCCCCAGGATCGGCCAATTCATTAAAATAATCTGGGTCTTTTAGATATTCTTTACTTTCAAAAAGGTCATAATTGCTAATGGTGATAAGGTGGCCACGTTTATCCTGTTCCATCTTGAATACTTCACCCTCTCTAGTGGTGGGATTATAGATAGCAAGTAGTCTAGCACCCTTGCTGAGCAGTGAACCTTCTATTGCTTTCCAAATAGCTGGGTGAGTGGTAATTGCTTCGTCAACTAGGAACAAAATATTCTCAGAATGGTGACCTTGGAACGCTGTGGCCTCGTCTGCTTCAATGCGAGGGTTGTAACCTATGGCGAACCAGTCTGGGTTGCCTCGTGGGTCTGGTTGAAAGTCGGTGAAATTTATGTTCGCATCATTAAACCGATAAGCAACCGACTTGTACATTTGTCTGATACGAGTCCATAACATAAACCTTACTGAATCAAATGTTTTTGCTGTGCTTATGACCTTGGCTTTGGGTCTATAAACGTCTAACCACCAGAGTACGATGGCTGCCGCTGTCCAAGTTTTGCCTACATCGTTGGAACTTCTGACTAGAGTGATTTTGTTATCTCTGACTGATGTGATTATATCAACCTGCTTGCTCCAAGGTTTCCCAAACAACTTGAGATATTTATCAGGGTGCTCAATATAGCTTTTTAAATCCGCACGTGTGTTGAGTCCCTCTGCTATTTTGCCGAATATGTCAGTTGTCTTTTCAGGATTGACTAGGTTTAGTTCCATTGCCTGTTTTTATTCTTAATTCTTCATCTTCAATTATAGATTTGGCTGTGGATACGATTTGTTCTATTGCTTCCCAGTCCATATTTTCTCTCATTTCCTTTAAAACTCTCACCAATGTTAATAATTTATCAGCCTCCAATTAAATTATTCTTCTTAATTAACTTAATTATCTTATAATATATATATTTTCTTTTAGAAAGAGGATTCCAAAGGAGAAAACCTTTTCTTTTAACCACTAGCATCTAAAATGTTGCTTTCTCTTAAATCGCTTGCAATCTTACCTAACACATCACCGTCTTGTACGTGCTTGCCAATAGTTAAGACTACATGATTTACAATCATTTCAATTGTTTCGTGGCGTACTGCCTTGATATCTGTTGGTTCTCCGCTTAACAACAAGTATAACCGCACCAGTCGGTCAAACTGGTACACGTCCTTGACCTGTAAATTGATTCTCTGGACTCCGTTTGTGTCTTCCTTGATTACTGACTTGATGCCGCCTCGCACTGCTTTCATTATCATGCTTTTGTCTTTGAGTGGATCGGCTCCTGCTACTTTTGCGATTTGTGTGTTTGTTCTTATTTCTCTCAATTCGCATCTTTCTACCCAGTAGTGATCCTTTGACCATTTTTCTGCTGTCTTTAATGAGACTCCCATACCTTCTGAGACTTTTTTGAGACTTCTTTTTACTCCAAGTGCATAATACACTTCAAAGCCTTCGTCAATTCTTTCTATTTTAGCTGGCATGTTACCCTGGATTGTCCATTCTAGCCTACTAGCTTATATATGGCCATGCCATCTAGTATTTTCAACACCCCTCCCCCACTCCATGTAGGTTTATTCATATGTGATGTGTATGTCATACGTGTCAACGCAATAGAACAATAGAACTTGATAGTATTGAGGCAATTGAGGGTAATTGAGGGTGTCAACCACCTGTTGATAACTTGATTCACCCACTTGTAGCTAGGTTTATTCAAATGTCCCATATGTGTAGTATGTGACATTGGGTGTCATCTATGTCATTCACTCCAAACCGACTCATATGAAGGAAATACCAGTTTTGGGATATGTGGGATATGTGTAGTTGGTTGTCATCTATGTCATCTATGTCAATTCGGTAAGTTTCTCTCATTTTTATTGAGATGGAGGGTAAGATGAGCATCGTTGTTTGAGGGTTGATGGGTATCACCCACATTGGATGGAGTATGCTGACGCCACCTCCAACTATTAATTTTAAGCAAATACTGCCTCCCATTACTTTCACATTGCGAGAAGAAAGTAAACAAACCAAACAAAAACAGCCCAACTATAACTACAGGAAGAGCAATAATAATAGCCAGAGAGGTGTAAATAACGAGACAAATAAACGAGCCAAACGCAAATATCCCAGAAATGAAGGAAAAGAGCCTTAATACATTACTTCTTTGTTCTAGTAATTTCTTCATATCTTTTGATAAGGGTTTCTAGTAGTTTTTGATAGCGTGTGGCTGATTTCTTTTCTCCTTTTTTACTTAGAGACTGTGTGTGTAACCTAACAGCAACAATAACATCTACTGCTTCATCATCGTTTAAATTCATACGCTCTTTTGTCAATTAGTTGCTTTAGTGTACCTGTTTCAAACTTAATGCTTTCTACACTTTTGTTAATAGTTTCTTCTGTATCTTTATCATATGGCAATAAAACAACCGACTCTTTAGTGTACTTCCTAATTGTTCCATCATAATGCTCAACTCTAACTAAGAATTTGCTAGAACCTAATATCTTGACGACCTTTAAAACATTAATGTCTTTTATGTACAATAATATTTGACTTCCTGCTAATGCTTTGTAGTTCTTTTTACGCTTTTTAACTAGTTGTGTGAATATTGACATTTTCTCCTCTCATCTGTATAGCCTTTTCACCATTCCAGTTTCCTTCAGGAACAAGTGTAAACTTTTTACCATATTTTTCCATCATTAAATCACCAGCTTCGTAAATCCAACAATTTAAATGCATCTTTCTATCGTCTAATTTCACTTTGATTTTGGAACGGTTGTAAAAACCACTTGAGATTCCTTCATAATTGTCTAGTGTCTTTAGCTTCTCTTTGCTTACTGTGTGAATTTCTACAACGGTTTTATCTGTGCATTTTTTGTCTCGGATCCATGCTGGGTAATAAGTGTGTCCAGGAAATATTAGCTTTCCACCAGTGATTGTTCCTGGTATTCCTGTGCCATCCCGCAATGTACCATAAACAGCTACATATGTATTTCCTGTTTTCATGGGTTCAATATTAATAAATTTTCTTAAACTTTTTTCTCTTTTTTTCATTTTTATATCCCTTCCACTCAAACCATGCTATCCAACATAGCACAAAAAGCATGATAAAGTGCATTATTCTTAGATTCCCAAAAGGTTGGTAATTCAGTAAATCGATCCATGTCATGATTTCACTCCTTTTTTGTTAATTAACAATTTTTCATAAAAAAGCCAAAAAAACGGACTCAACAAATACACATTAAATCCCATTAAATGATTTTTTAGTAGTAATGTATGCTTATTATTCAATGGAATTTCCACGAATCTCATTTATGTCAACAGGCGGCAATGGCAACCCTTTAACTCTAAACCTTAAATGCTCAATATGCATCTCGGCTTTATCCATATGTTCAATCAATTTCAGAACATCGCTTTTCAAGTCCCTAATAACTTCAGCCTGAAAATGAGCCATATCTTCTATGCCAAGCCACCTTCTAATTAATTTCCTTATCATTATCCCTCCTAGATTTTACTTTATAATCAACCCAAACCATGTTGCTAGTAAACCACCACCAACCATTACCATTCTTTTTGAATAATTTCCCTCTATCTTTCTTCCATTCTTTATCATGTGGAGCATCCTTTTTGTATTTCCATCCTTTTGCCTTCCACTCTTTCCAATCTTTGCTCCTGGTGGGTTTTGTCATTTTATTTTTTAAACCATTTCACAATTCGGCTCGTTAGTTTGCTTTCTTCCTTTGCTTTTTGCTCTTGGATTTCAGCTTCCTGCTTTTTGAGCATTTTGTTTTGCTCTTTTATTACCTTTTCAGCATCAGTGACTAATCCGTGCATCTCGCTTAACTTGCGAGCTCTTATTTTCATCTTTTCCCGACGTTTCCTCTGCTGGTTGACAGTTAATCGCTTGGCTAGTTTTTTTTGTTTGCTTTTTGGTTGTGGTTTCATTGTTACTCCATGTTTAAATGAATTTCTTCATTCCATTTTTTAATTATACTTATCATTTTGTTAATTTGGTCTTTTAAATATTTCCTTTCCTCATCCGTCATGTTATCAGACGCTCTAAAATTAGTCAGCTCTTTTAAATGGCCAACACTATTGTGAATTTCCTCCATCAGCTTTCTGCTGTCATCACTTGTAAACCATTTATTTGTTATAATCTTATAAGCAGTTGTTTTATTAATGTCATGGATTATACCATTCTCACTAACTATGTCACACCACCAAGTTATTAAGCCAAGCAAATTATTCTCGGCTTCATTTTTACTATCGATTGTGTATATTACAACTTTGAACATATTTTCACCTTTTTGCTGAAATTCGGATTGTGTAAAGGTGGTTGTAATGCCATATCTCAACAACCACCATACCTATCGTCACATGTTTTTTCACTAATTTGCCAACTCCAAAGTAAGCATACCAACAGCATCTAAATGCTTCAGAAACTTAACCTCGTCTGTATAGTTCGGCATCCCAGCTACTCGTCCTGCAACAATTTTCATATACTCAGCATTTGTATTACAACGACCAAGTGCTGTATCCCAGAATCTCATATCCAGCACAATGCGTTTAGCTGTGCCATGAAATTCCTTATCCATATCTGCAGCTCTGAATACTTTATCAACCACGACCTTTAAATTACTGCCATCAGCAACTTTTCGCTTTGGATAATCATAGCCTTTCTTTCTGAATGTATCAATCACCTTCCTAGCACCTTTGTTTAGCTTAGTCATTTTCGAACTCCTTTATTTTATAGTCTTTGTTAATTACTTCAGCATATTCTGGTCCTTTGAAATAATATTTAACATATTGCCGAACCTTATACACTGGGTTTCCATACTCATCTTCCTTGGTATCAATAATCTGACTTTCCTTAATCCCATCAGGCAAATATTTCTTCCAATAACAATGCCAGTGACCTCTTACCATATATCGGTATCTATGTTGCGTACCTAAACCAGTATTCTCTGTGGCATATTGTGTGTTATTAGGCGAAATTATGATATCGCTACCTAATATTGCGTAATCCATCCTTGACTTTGCCCTGTGAGCGAATTTTTTCATACGCTTTTTGGTGACCTTTTCCTCGCTTCCTTTTTCAAATACAATACTGGCATTCCAACTATCCATATACAACAGCACTTTAAATATTAAACCGATGATTGGCTTAATTTCAGAATATGGATCGGCTTTGCTTTCAAGTCTCATATCATGACGACTTACTGGAAGCATCCCTGCAATGGCTTTATCAATAGCCTCGTCAACACCCATGTTCTGGTCAAAATATGATTCAAAGAAATAAACGTCTTCCAATCCTATCTCAACCAACTTCCTTGGTCGTTGGCAAGCAAGCACTGCTAACCTTTTTTGTCCTTTTACTGTATCCTCTAAACTAACATACATCCCTTCCAGTGGCACGTCTGTTGTAGGCAGTTTTAATCCTGTGGTTGTAGGCAGCAACAAATAGAATTCAGGGAATGGCGGTCTAATCATTTCCATCTTTGCTGGATAATCACTTTTGCCTAGAGCATCATACAACCCTTCTGGCACTTTGCATATACGTTCATGATGTCTACGCATATTGAACGCATGATACAATATTCTAACCTGTGTATTGATAACTCTTAATTCGCCATCATCAAAATCCGCTTCAAACGATCCCAGTTTGTCTATACCTGTAATTGATGCTTTGTTGGCAAATAAAGATGGTGCAACCGATTGCCAGGAATCATTTTGAATGTCAATTCCCTGTTCAAGCAATTCCTTATACATCTCTACATGAATTTTTAGAAATAACCTTACATATGTATTTTCCAAAAATGCTGTAGGGACATGCGGGTGATTATCATCAAGCACATCTCTGTTATGGTCATAAGTGGACAGCACATGATTAATTACGTTTTCATGCGTAAACAAAAATGGCTTACCATCTATGATTACTTCAGGTGGTTGAATCCAGTTTTGGAAATTCATCAACCGTTCATAATGAATCATTTTATGCATCTTTTGATTCCTCCTTATCATAATCACCTGTTTCAATGTATGGTGTTGATTCTACCTTTTTTGGCAATTCCAATTTGATACGAATTGAATCTGTAAAAGAAGGAATTGGTTCAGCTGCATCGAAAGGTGTAACACTATCAACAACCCAACCTTTATCACTAAGGAATGAAACCAATACATCCACCTTTGGTGTATGGAACCTATGCAAGTCAGTATCATACACAGACCTTGTATTTAATTCAACCACAGCATACATATCGCTGTCTTTAGCATAAGAGATAGATCTGATTAATACATAACCATCCCAATCAAGCAAATCAAGGTTCAATTTGCGATACAATAATCCAGTCATTATTTTAGTCATCATAACCTCCTTAAACATCAATCGCCCAAGACTGTGTAACAAGTACTCTAGTCTTAGTGCGTTTTAAGTGTGGTCTATAAGCCAAGCATTTGCCTGAGCAGTCCCAATCATTATCATCATACACACCTCTATCAGTATTCTCACAAATGCCCATCGTTTCAAGGCTTTCGTATATTTCATCATCAGTATGCTTGGCATCAAACAACCACCAGCCGCAACCCATCTCGCCAGACTCATGAATACTTTCGCCATAATGACGAACACCACAGTCTGCCCAAAGTGTGAATTCCTTAATATCATTCTTCATCCTAATCAATTGAGATTCCAGATTAGGAAGCTCAAGTTGTTTTGTTACTAGGTTTTTAATCAGGTTCATTTTGAACTCCTTTTCTTGTTATAGTTATCTTTGTCGATAACCTTAATGTTAGAACCATCACTGGCTTTAACAAATTGTAAAGCTTCGCACATCGCTCTGTGATTGCTGCGAAGAGCAGAGGCACCATGACTAGTGATACCTCTGCTGGTCGTTTGCGTGCTCGACAGTCGGCTTATTCTAGCCGAATTAGTTTTTATTTTAAAATTGCTAGTGTTGATTCTCATCACTGACCACTTAGGGATCTTAACAGGCTTCACGATAGCATCGGGAATCACAGCCTCTAGACCATCAAGTAATATCTCAACTGTACTAGCATAGGCATACGCTTTCAGATCCTTTATATAGACCATTTCCAGCGGATTGTTACCTTTGAATACATATACATGCTCAGGGAATTCCAAGTCAGACCAAACAGCACTAACAACACCCCTGACGTTCGGCAGCATATCATCAAAGAACTGATTATCATCACCAGCCACATCAAACATTCTAAACAATACTTCTGAATCAACTTCAGCATACCGTTCAAGATTGTATTTATCAAACAACTCATCATCATTCCAAACAGAACCATTATGAGTGCCGATAACCGTCCCAGCTTTAATAGGGTGGTTGTTGCGATTTCTCAATGGGCTGCCTTTTGTCGCATAACGAGTATGGCCAATCAAAGCACCAGTGCGATTATCAATCCAATTCAGTGCCTGCTTATAATTATAAAGAGAAACAAACCGTTCAGCTGACACAGGAGACTTGCGGATCGTATTGCCGCCATCCCTGTCTACAATAGCCAAACCAGTAGCATGACGTCCACGGATACTAGCTTCAACCAAGAGGCTAGAAATCACTTCACCAATTAAATTATAATCAGCTTTTGAACGATTAGCATTTTTAAGAAACATTCCTGCAAGACCACACATTATATCATCCTCCTTGTTAGCATGTTACGATTATCAGCAACTAGATTCCTTTGGTGCGCTCCAGCAAATTGATTTTGGCGTTTAGTCAACCAGCTATCAAGAGCAACAACTTCATCATCCCTTACAATCCCTTGCCTTGCGTCCATACCTGAACGAGTTATGCCAAGTACAACTTTCAAATGGCCAAGGCTTATCTTGCGTTCAGCGGCATTGCTAAAAGGTTCAGCACTGTTCATTGTGATTCTACGGTTTTGGTCAGCACGAACACTAGCCATGTTCACAAACAACTGAGTAAAGATAATCCAGTTGATTGCTTTCTCGCCATTCACTGTTCCTGCGCCATAACGAAACTCAACTGTTCCCTGACGATACCAAGCAAAGAAATTCAAACCACTAAAACGGTCAATTTGAAAACTTGCTCGTCTCATGCCTCTCATTATTCTATGGTAAGCATTAAAGTCAGTAGCAGTTAGGAAGTTCCTGATGCTTTTGTTACGTTTAGCATTGCTAGTGCTAGTGAACATTGTTTTGGTTTCATAGTCTTTCAACCAGGAATCATCTGCATAACAGCTAGACATTTTCTTGGCATATGTACCAGTCAGACGGCTCAAAGGAAGTAAGCTATAAATCACATGCTCATAACGAGCAACTAATGTGACAAGATATCTTACTTTTTTGATTGCGATGTTTAATGCTCTGCCGCCACGACGAGCCATACGTTTCCATTCATTACAATCATGGTGAACATGAAGGCCACAGGTGCGATTTACTTCAGCACCTAAACTAACCAACGCATCCATCACTCTTTTAACTTCTGCCAAGCCATCACGTCCTTTTAATGGTGGGCTGACAATTTCAACATTACCAATCAATCTACGAACTAAGGAACCTAAGGAACGGACAGAACTGTCACCAGTTATTTTCCATTCATCATAAGTTCTGTGATAACCACCAACCCTAAAATTAAGACCAGTTGCTTCTAGCAAATCGTCAGCTAATTTATTATGGTTAGCATCACCTCTGTACCTGTATCTAATAGGTACTAAACATTCAATTTCAACTCCGAATGCACGCTCTTCGTTAAAACGACCTTTTTTATTCATGATTTTTGACTCCATTCTTGTTTATTCTTGTAATCTCTAATAATCATGTAAGGAATATACACGATTTGACAATGCAAAGCTACATTTTTTGTACTTTTTGTGTATTTATTTTATATTGGTATCTTCATGTATTACACTATTTATGCATACTGGCGTTCACTTTCTTGATATTTTTCTTGATTTTCCTTAAAATTATTCGCAGACTTGAGTATTTTCAGGTTGTTTACGGAGATCTTTCTAAACCCACGAACCTTCTTTCCTTGAATGCAAACAATTGTACCTATTCCATGGTCAAATAACTTGTTACCAAACTTGGGATAATTGTATCGGCTGATGCCTAAAATAATTGTTTCAGTATCATCTTCAGCATATATGTTTAGGAACTTATCCAAATGAGCATTTTTGACACTTTTTCCTCGCTGCTGTGTTACACTAGTTTCTCTAATACTTCTTAAATTCAGGTGCTTTATTTTAACAACACATACAACATCGGTAGTGGTTTCCTTGATATCTTCTACATTTGTGATTTCAAGGTTGTTATTTGCCACAAATTCATCGTATTTGTCGCCAATCGGATACAAGTCAGCCCATGGTGCAATCTCAATTATATCACCCTGCTTTTCAATATCACCAAAATCATCAAATCCCAGTTCTTCATCGTTTGCAAATAGGTTCACTTGGTGGCTATTATCAATTGGCAAAGTATCTAATGCATCAAGAGATTTTAACACACCCAAAACCTTCTTTGTGGCTGTTTTTCTTAATGAATTGGCATCAGAGAAAGGTCTATTGCCAACCAGCTTTTCAGCCTGTTTTTCCCCGATGCCTTTTAGATTCCTAAACCCACCATATATGATACCATCATGCAATGAAAAATTTGTATCTGATTTGTTATGGTCTAACACAACAAACTCACCATCAGCCTGAACCCATTCACGCAATAGCTTCTTGATTACATCATCATCATTTTCTTTCTGCAAAGTAGCCAAATAAAATTCTGCTGGATAATGTGCTTTTAAGTAGGCACACCAATAACTCAAATGACCATAGCTGACAGAATGACTTTTATTAAATGCCCATGAACCGAATGTCACTAATTGATCCCAAAGTATTTCCGCTGTTTCTTTATTCAAGCCACTTTTCTCGGTAGCACCTTTAACAAATTTGACCTTGTATTTATTAAAGAACTCAGCACCATAACTCTTGCTCATAGCTTTTCTTAATTGGTTAGAAGCTTCCCATCCCATATGGCCAACTTCATTTGTTAATCTCAATACTTGTTCCTGATATATTACCACTCCATAAGTATCGCTGCACATTTCTTTAAGCAATGGATGAAGATACTTTGGTTTGGTTTTGCTTGGTCTGTCGAACCCTTTTTCATATGCTCTATAATTAAGATATTTGGTAGTGCCACCGCAATGGAGTGCTCCAGGTCTGGCCAATGCACTTATTTCACAGATGTTTAAAAATGTGTCTGGTTGAACCTGCATATTGACTACCCTAACAGCATCACCTTCATACTGAAAAACACCCCAACATTTATTATCCCTGAAAAGTTTCAGAGCCTTTGGGTCTTCCTTTGGCAGATTGTATAACCACTCATAATCCTTGCCAATCGCTGTTAAAACTTTTTCAAATACAGTCAATTGCTTTAAGCCTAAACAATCTATCTTCAATAAACCAAGTTCTTCAGCACCATACTTATCTAGACACAATATCTTTTCATCTTTTTTTCCTTTAATGAAACCACTTATCTCAATCAAAGGTTTTTCACTTACAACCACTGCGGCTGCATGCATACCTGTTTGTCTTGCTTGGCCTTCTAATCTTGCTGCTTGTCTAAATTTAGGAACTTTCTTTACAATTTCCCCAGCTCTTTCAATATACCAATCACTGCCTTTATTGAATGTATCTTCTAAACACAATGCTGCTCTAGCATCACCACTACTTCTGTCCAAAATTAAACTTGCCAGCTCTTTAGCTTCATCCCATGGTAAATCATACACCCTCCTAGTATCCCATATCGCAACCCTCGGTTTAAATGTGCTAATGGTTCCCAGGAGGGATGTATAATCTTCACCATATTTATCAATCATGTAATCTATTACTATCTGCCTTTTCTCATCTGGAAAATCAACATCAATATCAGGTGGGTCATATCTAGTAACATCAATGAATCGTTCAAACAGTAAACCAAATTCAAGCGGATCTACTTCAGTAATTCTTAAAACATAAGCAACCAAGCTACCAGCAACACTACCTCTAGCTGGTCCAACTAACATACGTTGTTTTGCCCATATTATCATATCCCGAATCACCAAAAAGTAATCAACATAATCCTTTTCGATAATCAGCTCAACTTCATATTCCAGACGCTCCTTATATATATCCCAATCATCTCTATTTTTTAAATTTCTGCTAATTACACCAGCATCTATAAATCTTCTAAACAATTCAAACTTATCACCAAACCCCTCTGGCAGTGGAAATAATTTCTGGCCTGATTTAGTTCGCTTGATATCAACTTTGTCTGCAATTTCTAAAGTGGTATCATATAATTCCTTGCACCTGTCGCCATAAATTGCTGAACCTCTTTTCTCAGCTTCAACTCCATCAAACAAATACAACTCAGGCATAATCACCATACGATTTGGATTGGCATCAACTGTTGATAAACCTATACACAGCATCAGGTCTTCAGCACTGTGGTCTTCCTTTCTAGGGAAATGAGTGTCGCTACTTGTTACAGGCTTGATTTTATAATTGTCAGCAATTTCAATCATTTTGGTGATTTCTGGCTTAACTCGGTGCTGTGGTGATACTTCAATATAAAAATCGTCCTTAAATTTGTCCTTAAATCCTGTTAAATACCTTTCGACATAACTATCATCCTCTATTATATTGAGTAAAACACCAGCACCCATACAACCACTTAATACAATCAAACCTTCCGAATGGGCAAGTAGACTTTTGAAATCAATCCTTGGTTTGTAATAGAACCCTTCCATGTTTGAATAGGTTACTAATCTGTGAATGTTTTCTAATCCAGTTTGATTTTTAGCAAGTACAGTGATATGGAAATAATGCCTTTTGTTTTTTACCATCGCATCTTCAACGATATAAAACTCAACTCCAGGAATTATTTTTATATCTCGCTTGGTAGCTTCCTGCATAAAAGGAACGTGTCCCCATATATTCCCATGGTCAGTTATGCTTGCAGCCTTGTGACCTATGGCTTCAACTTGGTCTAGGAATTGTTTGGGTGTACCATATCCATCTAAAAAGCTAAATGTTGTGTGATTGTGTAAGTGAACGAAGTCAATCATTTTTCTTTAGGCTTGAAATGTTCGCTTTCGAAAATACGTTTGTCTGCCCACTCAAATGGATCGCCACCAAATGTACCACCATCACATTGTTCAGAAGTATCTTCCCATCCCTGGAACATGCATTTATTAGTTTTCTCACAGGATATTTTTATGTATTGCTCTAGCCATGGGTGAACTTTCAAAAGTTCTTCTCTCATTTTTCTAAACACATAAACAATTTCCCACTGAAACATTGAACAGGCTCTATAACTAAATGTGTCCAGAAATACTTTCAATGGATATTCACAGATTATATAGGTTTCAATTCCTACAGGTGCTATGAATCTACAATCTTGATATGGTATATCTAAATTTACAAGATCATTGTATGCTTGTCTAGATTGTTCAACTGCCGCTTCAAACTTTGCTTTCGCCTCTGGGCTGTTGGCAACCGTTTGTGGCATTCTTACATTGAATTTCTTCCCCATGAAAGTATATCTAGAGGACTGCTGGTGAAATGCTGCTTTCCTTGTACGAACTAGCTGGTGAGTGCAGGCTCTACTAACACCACTGACTTCAAAAACAACCACTGCCGCCTCTAATCCAGTTTGCAAACCACCTTTGAAAAGTTCCTCGCCAACTTCATCAGGTATAGTTTCAGATGGATCGCCACCAATAGTTGCTTTGACCATTTTAGACAGAGATTTTTTAAACCTTTTTTCATCAGGAAAATCAAGCAACTTGATATGAAGATTTTCAAATCCTGGATTGATTTGGTCTTTGTCTAAAGGCGAAATTGCATTTGGTGGTGCACTATTTTTACTGTTGAATGCTACTTTTTTCTCAGCCATTGTTTTCTCCTATCATATGTCTTTGTATTAATTTCAAATCAAATCCAAACAGTTCATGTGTATCAAATATAACATAATTATATTTCCGTTTGCCCTTGATTACTTCATTGGTATGCGATTCGGTCTCCACTTCCTGGACAATTTTGAGACCAAGTTTTCCAAATTTTTCTTTCATTTCTTCTACATTACCCACATGAACACCTAAATGGCTCAAAAACGGTTTTGTCTTATCTTTGTCCTTGTGCCAATTATCGCCAGAGGTGTAATTCAATATTTCAAATTCAAAATCCCCAAGCTGATAATTAAATGCAAGGTCAGCTTCATTCCTTGCTTCAGCTCCATTGACTTTTCCATTAGCTACAACATGGTCATGGTGCCATTCATCACAGCCTAAAATCTCAAGTGCTTTGATTAGTTTCTCTGGTTGTTTAGAATAGATAGCAACCTGTTCTATTTTTTTCATTTCTTCTCCTTTTGATAACTGTCATAAATTTGAACACCCATGATAGCATAATTTGCTAAGTCCATGAATGTATCTCTTAGTGATTCACCATCTTCACCCTTTTCTCGGTGGTTTGAGATTAACTTCTTAAGACGGATATATTTCCTATAGATATCACTGAAACACATCAGCATATCAAAATCAATTCCTTCAGCCTTTGTATATCTATCTTCGCCATAACTGGCTACCTTTTCAATCCGTATCTCTGCCAATTCATTTAAAATTCGTTCATACTCTGCTTGAGTTTTTACTCCTAATTCCTCTGCTCTCAAAGATCTATCTTTATAGCCACCTTTGATTGCTTTTGTTATATTTGGTTCAAACTTCACTTCCATATTATGCTCCTGTCGGTAATATGCAACCTGTTAAATAATCATGACGTTCCTTTTCTTCTAATAACCAACACAATAATTCTGCAACTCTAGCAGGGTCGGTTTCTTTCTTTGCTGGCAAGGATTGTCTTTGATATTCTTGAGCATGTTCTTTAGTCCAACCACGCAACTCAACAACCTTTTCGTCGATGTAATCACTCATTTTTGTATTCTTCATTCGGTTTGGTGCTATACCAAAAACTGTTATATCATGTAATTTGGTTAATTCCCTTGCCATTTGTTTTGTCATTATATGAGCAGCACCTTTGCTGGCATTGTATGCTAAACTACTTGTCATGGGTATGTGAGCCGCATTGCTGACAATATTAACAATTGTGCCTTTGCTTTTTTTCAGCTGGGGAAGTAGTGCCTGTGAAACAAGGAATATTCCTTTGGCATTTGTGCCCACAACTTTATCCCAAAGAGACTCATCCATATCTTCTATGAATTCAATACCATTCACCCCTGCACAATTAATTAAAATATCAACATCATCAATTTCCTTCACTGCACTTTTAACAAATTCAGCATCTGATACATCACAGACAATATCCCTTGCAACAGAATCTACTTTGGTATCATATTCAGGAGCACCGCTGTAGCTAAGATTATAAACCATGTTATCCACTGCCATGATTTTGAGTATTTCATGGCCAAGACCTGAACTGCCGCCTGTAATTACTATATTTTTCATTTTATCTCCTTTAGTGATTTGACTCTTATAATTTTATCATGATTAATACCTTTGTTGTAAGGTTTGTCAATCAAATAAACCTTGTATCCCAAGTTCGCTATATTCATGGCAAACTTTCCATTGTCTTCAACCATAAATTGCATATGTGGAAAATCCCTTATGGCTCTGTAATTTTTATCTTCATCAAAGATAATAGCATCCCCATCCTTTTTAAGACCGTTCTTTTCTAGCCATTCCATAGTATCTGCAAAAATCCTAGCATATTGCTTGTATGGTCGGCTTGTTAAAAACACAACTCTTAAATCAAGATCGTGGATCCTATCAAGTAATTCCTTTGCACCATCACACACTGGGATGAACCTTTTTTCTCCAGACTCTCTGTATTCGTGTTTCAATTCACGGATCTTTTCTTGGCCTAACACCGCACCATATTCCCCATACAAGTCATAACTTTCAACATCAATCCAAACTCCTGTTTTCCGCTGTATAAAATTTTGGAATGACCTTGGATAGTCTGCAAGTACACCATCAATATCAAATGCAACTAATTGCCTATCTTTAATTAGGTCGGCTTCAATTTCCTGATTGTAACGTAATTCAACAACATTTGATTTTCTATCAAATTCTTCAATGAAATCCTCTGGTTTCCAATCCCAGATTAATCCTATGCTTAACCAATATTTAAAAATATCAATCCATTCTTCTTTTAAATTGCTTTCAATTACTCTGTGCTTTTTGCGATGAGACTTGAAATTGATTTCCCGCAGCAATTCTTGTATCTCGCCCATCAACCATAAACAGTAGTTTTTGGTGTGATTTTCTTTAATGCTTATGTTGTTGTCTTTGTCGATCTCGTCGTATGACACAAATTTAGAATTGAATTTTTTCTGAGATTCCCAAATTTTGTGTAAAATGTTATTTTTCATATATTTCCTTTACTACTCTGTTCCAAACCATGTGTGTTAAATCTTTCCTTGCCCAACGTGCATACCTTCCCTGGAAATGAACACTTTTGGTTTTCATTTTATTTCTGAATTCTGTTATCCCTTCACAATCCCACATCTTGCCAGGATTGGCAGGAACCGAACCATCAAACTCTACCATAGATTCGATGGTGATTCTATCATCCCAATAAGTTTTTCTGTAATAAGGTACATCAGGGTCTGGGTGATATTCTAAAATCATATGGTTGTAATCATATGTTCCAGGAATTCTTTTTATAACTGAATAGTGGATAGGCTCGCATTTGAATATATATTTTTTGGTTTCCTGCTTTTCCTTTGATGAATAAATAAACATGAACAAAGGCATCGGCAAAGTAATCACCAGTGTATCATATGACACTTTATGTTCATCGTTGAAAGTTATCACTCTTTTGTCAATGTCTATTTTATTACAATTCATATTGTATTCAATATCAGCATGTTCTATTAATTTGTCTGTATTAATTTCCCAACCTTTCGCTTCGCCACTTTTGATACTTACCTTGCCAGCACCATATTCGCCATATACTTTTTTAGCATAAGCATCTCTGTATTCTTCTTCTGTTTTCAATTTAGTATTGACTCGCCATTGTACTTCGAAGCTGTGAGGTGTTAATTCGTTATTGAATAACTGGTGGCAATAAAATGCTGCAGTGCTTGTCCTTCTAGTGATAGATGGATTCCGTTCATATATTTTAATGCTGTCAGCATATCCAGATTCTTTTATTCTGTAGCTACTTATTAAGCCACTCAATCCAGATCCGAGGATTACAACTCTTTCCATCACATCTCCTTTTTTATTCTTTTCAATTCTTCACTAAGCCAAATATTTAGCATTGCATAATCTGGTTTGCCGCCAGTGTTGGCTTTAATTTTTAACATCCCAAATCCCTTTTTCCCCAGTTGCTTAATTTTAAAATCCCTGTAAGCTTCGTAATCATCAGAACCCCAAAACCTATGACAAGCTGCACAAAGAGCGTCACAATTTTCAGGATCGAACCTAGTGCTTTTCCTAGCACGACCAAAAAAGTGAGAACAATGTAATCCCATCTTGCTTCTCGGACTGTATTTATTATGAATACGTTTACACCTTTGGCAAGTCCAATTATCTCTGTGCCTAATCCAGTCACTGAACTTTTTGTCCAACCCTGATATTTTTATTTTTTTCATTGACATATTTTTCACTCTCCTCTTTCTTTGGAACATAATCAACTCTGTGGCATGAAGAACCTTCTCTTAATTGGAATACATTATTCGGATATTCAACTTCGCCACATTTTGAACAATATCCTTTATACAATCCTGTGCTTGTCTTTTTGAATTTCCGCTCAAATGGAATCTTTTTAGCTTTCTTTGTTTCACCTATTTGGTAATCTTTCATGGCATTTTTCATCCAATTATTCACAAACCGATTCAAATCTTTTTTTGCTCTATTAGTATTTGATACCAACCACTGTTTAGCAAACCCCAATTCATCTTTAATAGTAACATTGGGATATGCTTCTTTTAATGTATTAAGAAATGTTGGATCTATATTATTAAAATATTCTTCAACCCTTTCCTTGTATGGTTTCACATTCAATTTTCTAGAAATACGTCTTTTTTGATGCTTATCCCAAGAACGAAATTTATACAATTTGCCCACTTTTACCAGCAAACCTAGTGTTGCCATCTTTTCTAATCTTGTGGCTATGGTCGAATTTGGGATCTCTTTTTGAGCTGGAATGCATAAAAGTTTTAATTCATTGATAGAACTGGGTAATTCACCATCATCAGCAAAAGGTAACATTCTCATAAATAACCACTGTCCAAAAATATCAAGTTCATTAAATGCTTCATCATAAGCTATTTTCTGAGACAGCTGAATGCTTTTCACTTTTTCAAATCACTTAATTTGTAGCTGAAATATTTTGAATTCTTGCCAACTGGGATCTTCATACCCTTCTCTCTAATTAGCTTTAAATTCTTTCTAACTTGCGTTCTGGCTGCAGTTGCTCTCTTAGGTTCACGGTTATAGAACGAGAGCATGCGTATTTCATACAATTTTGGGTCATAGACGGCAAGTTTAGTTAGTTTTGTTATATATGCTTTCCTTGCCTTTTTTGTGGCGTTTTGGGACTTATATCCATTTGCCTTTTTTTTGAGCCAATATGCCTTTCTTTTTTCAACAAAATTGTTCTGTCTACAATCAGGGCATATGCCTTCAAGATCTCTGTAGGTTTCTGGTGTGAAAAATTTCCCACAGCTCAAACACAGAATCCTATCTGGCAATTCTCTCACCAAGGATTCCAGTCAGTCAATTCCTTTTTTACAACCTTTGCTCTTTTGTGTCTTTTTTCGTAAAGTTTACCACGCAGTGCTGGATATAATTGCTGGAGTTTTTGACGACAACGCTTAACAGATCCAAAGTCAGGAAGTTGACCACCAGCAACCATTTTCAGGAATTTTGTAACTCCTTCCAACTCCGCTTTAGTGAATCTACTCTTTGATATGTGATTCCAATATATATTAGCAAGCAACCTATCATCGCTGTCCCGCAAATCAGGGTTGCTTTGAAGTAATCTCTCGATCCTTTTTTGTAATCCTCTTATAATTCTTGTCATGATTTCTCCTTATTTATGTTTCATATACAGTTCATCAAAAACTTCCTGACCAAATTTTTCTAACTCCTTTCTGTCCAATTCAAATAATTCCCTGAAACCCAGTTTGTCTACTTTGAAATGCCGATATTCTTCACCAATAACAGGAGCCATTTTTTCTTCTATGGTTTTGATTAATTCACCAGTTGACATGTCAGTTAGTTTGTTGTTTGATTTTTTCGCAGGTTTCGCTTCAACCTTTTCTCTAGTTTTTTCAGGCTTTTTTGATTCAATTGCTTTTACTTCTTCTTTGACTTCTTTTAGCTTTTTTTCTTTCAGCTCTTTTACTGTGGTTTCAGGTTCTTCAACATCAACTTCATGTTCCTTTGGTGAATTATCGACTGGTGCCTCTATTTCATCAACTGGTTCTGGCAATTCTGGCAACTGGGAATTAGTGGCTGCAAGCATATCTTCTGCAGTAACAGCAGGTGCGATGCTTATAACAGGAAACTTATTTTTATTCCCAGCGGCACTACCTTCCTGCATATCAACCGTCATCCAAAAAGGAACACCAGTAATCTTACCACCAAGAGCCATAGTCATCTGAAGACTAGATCGCACATTCATCCTGCTGTAATAAGAACCAGAATCAAATGCCCAAACTCCAACAACAGGCAACCCCATTATAACAAACTGCATATTCATACTAGCCTTACATTCACAACCACTTTCCTTTTCGCAAGGAACTTCGTGAAATTGGCCATCATCACCAGCTTTGTTACAATTAAATCCATCACAGATTCTATACAAGCCACTGGCTTTATATTCCCTGTAAAATTCATTCATATTCTTTTCAATATCATCAAAAGGAAACACAACCTTTATTTTGTTTGGTTTATCACCATACAATTTTATAACCTCGTCTGCATAATTGCCTGTCGGCACAAAATAATCTACAGATTGTGGATAACCTTTTTCTGATTTGATCCCCACTTTTATTTTACCAAGTCTTGGGAATCTGACTGCTTGTGTTTTATCTTTTATCATTTTCTGTCTCCTCTTCTATTTGTTTTTTATCTGAAACCCAAATTGAGTTTTTTGGTAATTTATTATTTTCCACAAGTTCCTTGTGCTGGGTTTGTGTACACTTTTTCTTGCGAAGTATTTGCCCTGATTTCCTGAATATGTTACCTAGATCTTCAATGTATTCTTCATTATGCTCATCAGCTGTAGTTGGTTCACCGTCACCATTATTAAATATGCTATCAAGTTCAACTGCATAAGCACCATCTTTAACAGATAACTTTTCAGCAACATTCGTTTTCAATGTAAGGACATCAGGGTAATCTGGCAATCTGGAAGGTTCTTGTGCTCCCATCCAGTTGTACAAAATATTGCAAGCAGTCCACTCACTATCAGCATATTTATATTCGTGCCAGTCATACTTGGGTTTGCCTTTCCAGGCATATAAACGTAATGTGGCAATCTTTGGCAATTCTTCAAGACCATAAATATCTTTAACCAACCAGCCATAAGCTGTTAATTGCAATTGGTGAGTGTTGTAGTGATTACCTGTTTTAATATCAACCACCCAGTGTTCACTTCCAACTTTGCAATATATATCACAAGCACCAGCCGCAGGATGATTAGAGTGATAGAGTATTTTTTCAGTTCCTATGATTTCAGGATTTGCATTAGTATGCCAAAGAATAAATCCCATAGCCATTTTGATTTCATCTTCATGGTTTTTTATTAACTCAGGTGTGATGTTATATGGCAAACCGTTCAAAAGGGATTCAGCTGTTAAGTGAACTCTTGTTCCTCTTTCCATAGCTTCCTTGCCGATGCGGTCTGCTTCTGCTGTGCCTTTATCACCAATCCAGCGTTCAAAATTTTTGCCTTTGGTAATTACATTGCTGATAACTGTAGTGACACTTGGTTTATATATACCATTATGTTCATAAAACCTACCAGCTGGTGAATCATGTCTTCTTATGTTATCACTCGTTGAAATTTCGCTCATCAAATTCCTCCTCTTTCATAGTTTCTTTCAAAGATACTTTCCTTGGGACATAGGCTCTATTCCTGGCATCCCATAATAATAAATTTATTTTGCCAAATCTTTGAGCAACAAGGCTGCAAACCAAAGAACTAACAACTGGATTGCCAGATATAATTAACCAATCCTCAGTGGTCATCTGAACCAATTTTGCTTTAATTTTCCTGATAAGGTTATCAACATTGAATATGTTAATCCGACCTTTTGTAATAGGCAAAATGCTACCTCCTTTCTCAGCATACTGCCATGCATCATCGAGGTCAAAATCAATATAATTTGTTACAAATATATTTTTCATTTTAGAATTGCTCTTTTTCCGAAAAATGCTTCCAAAAACTTTTCACAATGTTCTACATAAATGTCACTGTGATTTTTGTACCAAGCACATTCATTCTTGAAACACTTGTTGCACTGCTTCCAGTGGTCAGTGTTTTTATGACATTTGCATTTGCAAGTATTCGACGCCATAGTTTTCTCCTTTAATAAAAAATGGGAATCGGAAGTCGCCTTTCGGAGTTATCTCTTTTTACGTGAATATCACACGACATCCTAATCAGTCTCTTGATTCCCATCTTTTAAAACTTCCTGAATATCTGAATAAATTGGGAATAACTTCTGAAGTTCTTCCATGTCTTCACGGTTGCTGGGTTCAGCGTGTTCACCGTTTTTCGGATATAGTTCTTCCCTGTTTTCCAGTTCTTTCAGGTGATTAATACCATAAAACAAAGCCTGTGAAATTATCAACTGGCCTCTGGTGCTATGAAAAAAGTTTATTAATGCTTCTTCTGCCATCTTTTGTTATCTCCTTCTTGTTATTACTAATTATGACCTCCGACTTTAAGTCTAAATATCCGAAAGTAAAAGGGAATATTTTTTACATTATTGTTCGGTTGTCAATCGTTCTAATTCTGTTGCTTTTACTGTTATCTCATATGGTCCAAGGCTATGTACTATTGAATACACAACCCACTTCTTTTTGTTTTCTTCAGAGCCTCCAAACAGCCCATTAATTATGGGATGTCTAATATTAATAATGTCAAATAATTCTAATTGCATACCGTTCATGAATGTCTTAAATGATACTGTCCAATATTTTCTTTTTCCTCTTAGTAATATAAAATTCCTCCAACCTTCGGCTGTGGCTTGGTCTGATGTAAAATCGTGATTCTCTGTTACTTTATAATCAGATGAAACATATGTTGTATCTGAAGAATTTACTGTTTTCACATACTCATCGTTCCATGATTTTGCATAATTAATAGTAATGTCATTGACAAGTTTGTTATTTGTTTTCTGTATTGAGAAGCTATCTCTAATAATAGGGTGCTGTGTGAAAGAACCACCACTTACAGCAGGGTCAAAATTAAATACATCAGTGCTTCCAGGAGTGTGTGAATCTGCTACGCTAAATTTAGAAGGATTGCCTGCTTCACTAGGAAATACTCGCATAGATAATTGATTGTCGAAATCAAAAAATACAGAAGACCTACATTGCTTTGCCAATATATTAATCATCTTTTTTGTTTTGGTTTGCTTATCTATATAGAATTGAAATTTACTTCCTGACAACCTAGAATATGCTGCATCAAAATCAGCATTTCTTATATTGGTCAAACCCACATGGTCTCTAATTAGACTTTCAATAACACCAGAACCATTTTCAATCATATTCCCTGCTGTCCCTTGAGAACGTCCAGTTACCCAAGATCCATATTCCATGCCTTTCCCTGCACAATACAATGGCAATCTCATTGGCGAAATAACAGGGTCATCATTTTCATCTTTTCCTGTGACTTCTGTCTTTTTGTATATTACCCTTTTCCAAACGAAATATGTTTCAGCACCAGCTGCATAGTTTGCATTCCCACCTTGAGCTCTAGGTATTTCTAAATTTGAAGTGACACTACTTATAACACCATCATATGTTGCTTCGTCTGTGCCACAATCTTCTAATGTTATTGTATTCAGATTCTGGTCATCATAAACATTAGTGCCATTCACATTGAAAAAAGCATCTTGTCCATCTACTGTTGTTGCCACAACTGCATAAACTCGCACCTCTACAATATCATCATCAGCTACTGGATATGATTGGGGAAATCCAAATGATAAACGTGCTTTATTCGGCACCAGACCACTATCAGCACTGGAACTAGTCACACTGTGAACTGCTTTGGTTGTTACATCTTTGTCAATAGCATTATCATCCCCACTTACACTAGCAGTCCCATCACCTAAACTAGCTGATATATCAGAAACTTCAGTTGGCAATACAATATCGATATAATGACAACCTTTTACAAGTTTAACACCTACATGGTCTCTGGAAGGTGGTGCTGTTACTGCAGTGATATGAGAATCTAACACCAAAACAAACCTCCCTAAATCATCATCAAATGCCCAAAAATTACGAGCACCTACTGTAGTTGGCAAATTAGGTTCATTGACAGTGTGATTGGCTACCATCCATCTATTATCACCAGAACCATCTTCACCAGCCCACAAACATGGCCAAATACTATGAGATTGATTAAAGTGTATGTCTGCTAATACATTATATCCATAATTTTTCATCCCTGTATGGTCACCATAAGATATGGGAATAACCTTACCAGCAGAAGCATCAGGAATAGTCGGAACAATGCTGGTATCTAAATCAGCTTGTGTAATAAAATCACCTAGCATCCTATCTGTAATATCATCATCAGTTTCAATCTGAAAACTGACAGAATCATAAGTGATAGAAGGGAAATCTTTTATCTTACCTTTAAATAATTGCACACCTTCTCCAGTTACCATAGTTGTCCCATCATCAAACCACAATGTAACAATAGCCTCAGTGTCTTCAGGGTTTGGATAATTAGATAAGCTGAAAATGTTACTGAACAATTCTTGATTCAATATATTTATGTTGAAACTTGTTACTTTGTTATATCCTCCTGTAGGTTCTACTGCCATTTTTATGCTGGGTGCTCCAGTTGATTTCCCTGTGTATGTCTGGCCACCGCCAGAAAAGGTTTCAGTAACAGAAAGAAATTCATTCATGCTAGATATAGCAATTCCGACACGAGGTTTGTATCCTTTTTTCAGCATTTCTGTTGATACTTGTGCAGGTAGTGTAATGGCCACTATTCAACTCTCATTTTTATAGAAATATTCCTTTGCCCACCTGATTCCACAGGTACATCAAAACCACTAGCATCCCACAGCCTAACTCGTTGTCTATAACCTTCTTCATCTTGATAATAGAATCTATTCTTTGCAAATTGAACTGTATTCTTAAAGAAATTGGTTACACTTGTTGATACAGACTCGTCTAGCCTAACATTTAGATTGACAAATTTTTCTGCGGCTCCAAAATCAGTTACTTTTGCATGGCCAGCACCTGATGTTTTCACCAATTGCTTTGGATTTATAGGTTCGTGTAATGGCAACTTTCTAAGATTTCCTAAATCAATAACAGTGCTTCCATATATTAGCTTTATTCCTGTTCCAGATGTTACATCATGCAGAAATTCCTGAACCATTCCGATTTTATCAGCCGCAACATGTACATTCATCCACCCAATTACAGAATAAGCAAAAGATTCCTGAATTCCTATATCATCAAGAGCAGTTGTTTCGTAATTAACACGCCATACTCCAGGTGTTTTTGTTACACCCTGTCCTATAACTAGGTCATCAGTATTAGACCTTGTGTGTTTCCACACATCAACAACTTTACCAACAGTGCCTTGACTAATACCTATGCCATCAATCGCAGAACGATGACCTGTCATAACAAAAATGAAAGATTGCTCTATGTTTAGGCTATCTGTTGCTGTCCTTAAATGTTTCCACACACTTGGAACTTTGCCAACAGTACCTTGGCCAATTGCTATATCATCTGTATTTGACCTTATGTACTTCCACAGACTTGGAACTTTGCCAACTGTACCTTGAGAAATACTAATAGCATCAAGTGCCGAACGGTTTCCAGTTATAACCTTACCAACTGCTTGTTCAAAATCAATAGAATCAACAGCAGATCTTACATTCCTCCAAATCCTTTCATCTTTGCCAACTGTACCCTGACTAATACCAATATCATCATCAAGAGGTCGTACATATTTCCAAACTGTTTCACTTCTTCCAACTGTACCTTGGCTAATAGATATATCATCATCTGCTGATCTAGCAAAATAAGGATATATTTCTAGGTTGCCGCTGTAATCATATGGGCTTCCTCCACTTACTTGCTCAATCTTTAGCTGATATTCAGTTTCGTGTGCTGTTATATAAGAGCCAGATATTGTCCAACTAAAACTACCGTCATTGGCAGTGTTACTAGCTAGTGTGGCAATTAGATTGTTGGCTGTGTTATATAGTGTAATTTTAACATTACCAACCGACCCTGTAGTTGACCAAGTAATATTAACTGTATCACCGACATAAAATGTTCCTGAATTCGGTGCTGTGATGGTAATAGTGGCTGGTGCACTAATTTCAAAAGTTCCTGAATATGCATATGCCATTATTGAGGAGCCTCAGAGTAATCTATTCTTATTCTATATGCATCACCATAATTAGAATATGAGTTGGCAAGGGTAACATCAATCCCTTCCTCCCCACCGCTTACAGCATGAGAACCTGAAAAAAGTGTTGAGACATTAGACCATGAACTACCATTATAATATTGAAGTTTTATTTCTTCAACCCTCCAACCCGCACAAGCAAGAGTTTGGTTATGATCCCACTGTACAGTAAAAGAATTGCCAGTGCTAAATGAGGAACTGCCTGTGGGATTATCTACAGTGACTATTGAACATATTGGCATTACTGGTCAACCGCTATGTCCCATGTAATTTTTACTCTGTCGGCAACTTGCATAGTGAAAGAAGTAATAGAATAAGAAGCAATTGGCCAGTTATATGAACCAGGACTGTTCGAAGCTTGATTATTTGCTCCGATTGTCCAATATTTCCCCATATATGCAGTTGTTATTGTCCCTGTAGCACCATTCCCATCGTCTTGAGTACCGTTCCAAGTTGATTCCGCTACCCATCTGGCAGTATAAGCATCAGGTTGAGAAAGTGTTGGACCAACTAAAAAGAATCCTTGTGTATAAGATGATTGGCCAGAAACAGTAGCATTCGCATCTATAAGTATTCCATGAGTATTCTCCTGATCGTGGTCACCACTTTGATCCCAGTATCCATGTGCATCGTCATGCCAACCCGAAGCAGGCAATTGATAAGTTGAAACGCCACTAGTCTCTCCATCTATGTGGTGTACTATTCTTTCCAAAAGATTATTGTCTACTGTATTTTCACCTTCATCATGAAAAGTAGGTTCCATCTTGTGAATATCTTCTGGGTGAAATACATCAACCTTGACATATCCACGTAATTTAATTGAATTATATTTTGGTATAAAAATTTCCATAGTTTCTCCTATGCGTCAGCTAATGTTATTGTCCAAGTAATTGTTAATTGGTCTCCGTCTTCCAAAGTTGTGCTGAATGAATCTGTTGCATGTAAAGTTGTGAAAGAACTAGTCGACCAATTATAGCCTAATTTTGCTCCTGTTAGAACTTTTTGGTTTGAGGCTCTAACAATGCCAATATATTGATACTGATAAGCTGTCAAACCTGATGTCGTTTCAGTACATTCTGTTTCATAATCATTACTGTTAGTGTGAACAACAATACCACTTTGACCGTTTGGCACACTGCTGAAATACGAACCATCAAATAAAGCTGTTTGGCTTATACCAAAAGTTTGAGCTGCTTGCAAGGAATCTGTTATCA
Source organism: uncultured Methanosarcinales archaeon (assembly GCA_964469645.1). Lineage (GTDB taxonomy): Archaea > Nanobdellota > Nanobdellia > Woesearchaeales > GW2011-AR4 > JACPJP01. The sequence goes on from CAYXZV010000007.1 coordinate 37,180, forward strand.
TTGCTTTCAATGAATTTTCAATATCATTAGAATGTTCAGGTATGTGGTCAACCGTTCCATCTGCTCTGGTGATTTCTACTTTTACTCTACCTGAAATTGGTACTTTATCTTTCATATCATTTTCCTTTAAACTTCTGTTTTTTGCCTCCGTGATACTCATAAGCGTGACCATGCATCTTTAAGAGGTCATTTAAGCTGTTTTTTTGGCCTTTTAAGAAGATTTCGCCCAAAACACGCCCATATTTCCCAACTCCGTGAGATATGATTGTAAAACGCCCATTATCACTGTTTTCTAATTTGCCCTTTGTATAGGCTTTTGCTGCCAGACCTTTTACCTTTTCTGCCTTATCTCTTGTGCGGCACTCCCAAGTATCAACTCCCATAAATCTAATCCGCTTTTTAACATGTGTGTCAAATCCTAAATCAATCATAGCATCTGCTGTATCGCCATCAACTACTCTAACCAATTTAGCAGGATATACAAAATGAACTGGCTTCATGTTATTTCATCCCTCAATGTCAATTTAACATTATAAAGACCACCCTTGACTGCTGGGAAATTTAAACCTTTAGCATTCCAAAGCCTTACTGTGTGGGTTGAATTATTTTCATCCCTAAAAATAAATGTGCCAAGGGAATAATTTATGTTTGAATTTTGTAGAAATGTTAGTAAGGCATCTCTATTGGTTTTGCTGATATTATTTACAACAACTTGTCTTAATTGCTCCGCATCCCCATAATTAACAACCTTAACCTGACCACCTCCAGCAACCCCTATGTTCTGTGATGGGTTTATTGGTTCGCTAATAGGCAGTGAACGTTCCTTTTCGAAGGTGAAATTCGTTACACTGCCATGTTCAAAACTTGGTAATGCCATTAGCTTTCTTTGTCTTGCTTGGTATTAATAGGTTCAATAACACTAGCAAGTATCTGGGTGAATCTAGCCATTCCCTCGGCTGGAGGTAATTGCTTTGCTGATGCATCAACCGAATACTTAGCAGAAAAATCTGTAGAACGAGTATTATCTTTGTGACTTGATACAGTCCCAGTAACATTATAATGAGCAGAAGCACTAACATGAGCACCAAACCCTGACCAACCACCCGAAACTTTACCACCTTTATCAGTAGTGGTAGATGAATCAGCACTGCTGGTTGCACTAGTGTGTTGACCCACTTCCATATCAAAGTGAATCTGCATAGTATCCATAGCGAAATTCGGAATAGTAACCAAAGGAAGTACAGGCATCTGTATTTGCTGGTCAACTTTTTCAACTGCTCCTGTAGTAGCTGAATTGGTCAGCCTTTCTAGATTGACATTTATAATATTCGCATCCCTGCTATTATCATCGCCACCCTTAGATGGCTTGAAAGCTAGTTCTTCAACAAAGTCTAAAGTGACTTGTGCTAATTGTCTCTGTCCTTTTGCTGCTCCAATAATAGGTGCTACAATAAGATCTTCAATTGGTAAGCCAACAAATGCTTTTACTGTGGTGTCTTGTTCTGCCATGATATGCTCCTTATGGTATTAACTTGTTCAGGTTATCTTTTATTCTGGCCAATCCCTCAGGTGTGTCTTTGCCATTAAATACCACCTTGATTTGAGCCATCCTTTTACTTTTATTCCTTTTACTTAAATCTGTCATAAATCTTCTCAGCTTTCCACCCTTACCTTTGTCTGTAACTTCTTCATCATTATCACTTAAAGCAACTTCCATCTCAATTGATACTTCTTTAATAGCCATCCCATAGTGAGGAACGAGGGTGATTGTAGGAACTTTAACAATCTGCATCTTCCCTGAATTCCCAACTGGTAATGATAATGGGACTGTGTGTGGGTTTCCGTCTTTATCAAAATAATCTTCTTTAATTTCACCCAAGTAATGCTGCTCCACTGTATTCTGGGCTTCAACAATTGCACTGTATATGCTCTTAAATACATCATCTAAATTCATTAATCGCTACTTCTCAGTCTCTCTACTTCTTTTTCAAGAGTATCAATTTTAAATACATTCGCCTGTATATCAGCCTGAAGTGCATACCACATTCCTATCAATGATATGATTCCAGTTATAGCTGCCACCATTGTTTGGATGGATAATGTAAATTTTTTTGCTAGTATTTCATCATCGCTGACAGGGGATTTATCAGGTGTCGGTACTGCCTTAGATACAACTGGCTTTGGAGTAATCTTCTTTTGTAAAATTGTTTTTTGTAATAGCCTATCCCTCTTTGACTTTTCCCTTTCAGACTGTGCTTCACTCGCTTCGCCTAGCATAACCTCTGTCAAGTCTTCAACGGTAATATATCCCATCTCAGTTAGAGATTGACCGAGTTCTTTATCCCCACCATGAGGGTTTTTAAGAATAGCCTCAGAAAGCTGTTTCTTTGTGATAATATCAGCATCCATTAACAACTTGCCTAGTTTGCTTTTATTAGCCATCAGCAGTAAACTTCACCTCAAATACATCGTGGTCATCAGTTCCTTTATACTCTATCTGAGTAACGTCTGCTGTGCCTCCAAAATGCTGTGCAATACCTTTTAATGTTCCTATTGCCAATGGTGCTAATCCTTCTCTTGGTGATTCATAATGAATCTCAAAGTGATTGTCTCCAAGAGTTTCTATCTTAAACGAAGGTGGAGCAAGGCCAGGAAGCATCTCTGCTATCCTAACATGCATCTCATCTAGTCCACTAACAAAAGTTTCAAAGTCATTACCAAAGGCATTGAAATAATCTCCATATCCTTTTGGTGCGACTTCTAATGCCCAATAAACACCAAACATTTCTAATACATCTGATGCAGGAACTCCTAATGTTTCAGATGCAGCTCCGACAAGCGAATAAGTAACAGAATCATCGTATCCTTCTAAATTCTCAAATACATCTTCACCTACTCCAGAAGATTCAAGGACTTGATTCCATACTTCTTCTCCAGCTTCTCTTGTTACCAAAGTTCGAATAGCTTCATTAATCATTCCATACATCATTTACTCCATTTCCAGATATCCGCTGTTTTTAGCTACATTGAATGCTCGGGCAAATTCTTCAGGGTTCATCCTTACATAATTCTCCAACCCTGCACTATCAAATGTTGATATATTAATCACCTGCTGGTCTTGCGAACCTATTTGACCTGTTTCATTAATTCGTTCTAAATTTTCTTGCCCTGCTGTTTGTACAGATTGTCTGTTTATAACAAATTCTCCAGATGTTAGCATTGCTGGTACATTATCAGAACCTCTCTGACCTGAAATCATACCACCCATTGCTTTTTTAGGCTGATATTTTGCAGCATCAATTTGAGCAACCCTTTGCATGCCTGCAGCAACTGCTGCTGCGGCTGCTGCAAATCCTAGTGCTGGACCAACTACTGGGATTCCAGCTAGTGATTTATATGCTGCTGTAGCACCTGCATAAGTATCTACAACTGCCTGAACCTTTGCTGCTGCTTTCCACACTGCGAAATTTTCTTTACTAGCATTTTTATTAATCGCTGCAACACCTTCTATTGCACTAGCAGCATTTTGGAATCCCTGATTAATTAGCTGAGATTTTTCATTTTCAATTTGTCTAGTCTGTTCTTTTGCCCATGCATCTGCTTCTGTTTCATCAACCTTTGCTGCTACAAATTTGTCCCTCATCTCATTTATTTTAGCAATCTTCTGATCCCACGTCAAAGTAAACTGTTCAATGTCAATGGAATTAAATTGTTCTTGCAGAGTAAGTATTTTTTCTGCACCAAAACTATATGAATCAATTAAGGCTTGTTGTCTTTCTGAGTAAAGAGATTTCAGTTTTGCATTCTTGCTTTCTTCTAATAGTAGTGCTGCGGCTGCTGCTTTTGCAGCTGCATCCCCTTCGTCATCTCCATCCCCATCACTTGGTGAAGGTGGTGTAAGTTTATCTTTGTGTATAGCTAAAAATTTGTCAGCAAAAGCCTCTAATTCAGTGCCAACTAAACCAATAGATTTCCCCCACTCCTGTGCCCAACTAGCCATCTCAGCAAATACAGCCTCTTCGTCCATAAGTGCTGGCATTTTGAAATCACCAAATCCCTGTTTTAATTGTTGTTTTGCTTCTCCAGTTAAAGCAGTTGTCCAGCCTTTTTGTGTGGTTGCCCAAGATGTAAAAACATTTGCCAGTTGAGCTCTTCCAGAGCTACCCATATCTCCAAAATAATTATATACATAATCCTTGCCTGATTGTACACCTTCTGTTTCGGCAATTTTTCTAGCATCTCCAAAAACCTTTTTAAGATCTCCAGTTATCCACCCTTTATCAAATAAACCCTGTGCAGCTTTTAAACCTGAATCACCCCACTCTTTTATCATTCCTTGCGATGCTTGTATTGCTGCTTTCTTTTGGTCGTCTGGAAAGAATACATCCTTCCACTGAATTTCACTTAATGCATGCAACCCTAGCTTGAATGCTCCGACTGCTAATTTCACCGCCATTTTGAATGCTGCCATAATGGTTTTAGGGATCGGCTTAACCATATGACCAACAATTCTATTCATCATTTCCATTACTAATGTCATATTATCAGATATATAATTGCCTAATTCACCCCACCCTATCCTGCCAATATTTTCAAAATACAAATTGATGTTGTCAATAGGGTCGGCAATATTTTCTAAAATCTTACCACCCAAAACCCGCATAGCATTAAGCACATTCTGTTTAAGTTTAGACATCTTAACAGAAACAGCCTTGTTCATCTCCTCTACAGCCTTTGCTGTCGCACCAGAACTTTTTTGCATATCATCCAATGCTTTAGAAAAATCATCCGCACCATCACCAGCCAATGGTAATATGGCTTGCATAGAACGAATATTGCTTATCAAATCAACTATTGATAATCCTGAATTCTCAGATGCCTTTTTAACTGCCTCAAGTGCACCTTTAAGACCTTCCTGCTGTAATAGTGCTTGTGTACTTTCGATGCCTACCTTTGCCAAAGCATCCTGTAATTCGCCAGACGGTTTCATCAGCTCAACTATTGCTGAACGTACTGCTGTGGTTGCTTCCTCGGTTGATTGACCTCTGGCTGTTAATACTGCCATGGCAGCACCTAACTCATCCAAATTCACCCCAGCAGGAGCAGCAATTGCAGCCACACGACCAAAACTACCAGCAATTTCATTTACAGTTGTTTTACCTAACCTTACAATTGTGAATAATTTATCACTTACTTTGGTGACATCTTTGGATGTTTTACCATAAGCATTCAAAGTAGTTGTTAATAAATCAGCAGCAGTAGCAACTTCAGTAACACCGCCAACTGCCAATCTAGCAGATTCATCCATAACACGCATTGATGATGCTGCTGTATTAAATCCTGCTGACACAATATCATACCTAGCCTTGGTCAGAGATTTCATTGCTTGGCCAGAAGTAGAGGCGACACGCATAAGTTCGTCGCCCATATTTTTCATCTCTTTATCAGTAAGACCACCCATAAGAGTTCCAATTTCTCGGAGACCCTTATCCATATCAGCAGCAAGTTTTAAACCAACACCACCAACAGCCGCACCTGCAATAGCACCAAATTTGGCGAATTTTGTTCCTAATCGCTTAACACCCCGACCTACCTTGAGAAGAACTCTCGAAGCACTATCGGTGGCAATTATTTTGACTCTTAAAGCCATATTATCCTTTTAACAAATGGTTGGTTTTTATATTGTGTATTGTCTGTATTTTTTCTATCATGAAATCAATTGCATCGATATTTTTGTGAGTATCTGGTAAGAAATTATCAAGTACAAATTCGAGGCCAGACAATGTTGGTATGTATCCACGCATCATTTTCTTACCCTTTGACCACTCAACTTCTTGCACATCTGATAAGGAAATAACCCTGCCATACAATTCCATGGCCAAGTGATTATTTCTGTCAAGTTGGAATGGTTCTGTCTGTCTTTTATCATTTTCGTCTATCCATCCCTTAACTATTTCGCATTTCTTTCCTTCAGTTTTCTCACATAATGGTAAATCTTCATGGCCTCCCTTTGACCTTGCCCTATGTAAAGCTCGGCAGTCTAAACAATACATATAATCCTGCCGCCAGAGACACAAAATCTCTACATAGGTGATTAATTTTTTATTTCTTTTTCACGCTTTTTCCCTTTTTTATCAGTAACAGACCCTGCCATATCCACAAATTCAGGCATAATAACTTCTTCAAGGAATGCCATAACAGTAAGTGCTGGCAATGCTGAGATGTATTCAGATGAAAATTTAACAGATTTATCATTATCATCAACAACACCTTCCCAGCCAACAATCATCGCTTCCATAACTTCATAACCTAATTCAAGTGATTCTTCTTCAGGAATTACGCCATTGCTCATATGCTTATACAGCAACCGCTTTTGTTCCAGGAAATTCAGTTTTTTATAGATTAAAAATGAACCCTCCGTTTCATAACGGTGGGTAATTTCAGGTGATACTATCTTTATGGGCATCTGGTGCCTCCATTCTTTTATTTAGATTTAACTTTCTTGACTATTTTTTTTGCTTTTTTCGCAACCTTTTTTACCAAAGGTTGATTCAGAACTTTACCATCAGAATCTTTAAATTCACCCATTTCAGGTGGAATTTCCTTGATGATAAGAACTTCTTCATCAGAGCATTCCCGAACTTTTTCAGCAAAAGAAATGTTTCCAATTCTGAATTTACGATAAGGTGCTACAACTTTCATTTAGTACTCCTTATTCTGGTCTCTGAACATTTGATAGGGATTCTGATTTCTAACACGAACCACCATCTCACTCCTGGGAGCAACAACATTCTGGGTTGGACCACCATCTGACCAGTAAGGTTGAGCAGCTGGGACTAAAGCAGTAAAATCAAACGACTGCGATAATGCCTCTGGACCACCAACTGGAACGCTACCTTTAGTCAATACAATAGAAGAAAGAAATATTTCAAATCTCCTAGTGATAGTTGCCATGGTACTTCCCTCGAATTGAATGTGTGCCATCAGTTTTGTGTTATTATTTAAGAAATCCATGAATGTATCAGAATCATACCTTGGTACTGTAAATGAGCCAGAAACTTCTCTTCGGCCACCACGAGTAGGTTCCATCCTATACACCCCTGACGATGAACTTTGCGAATCAGATTGCAAATTGTTATTAACAGATATGCTAAAATCACTGATTCCATATTCATCACCAGATACTAAAGCACCACCAGACGCTGAATCATAAGCAGCAATCCTGAAAAATGTAATGTCGCTGAACATCGCTCTCTCATTTTCAGACGGACTGAATAGATTAGCACCTGATTTTCCGTGATTGTAATTCCAAGTTGAAGATGATGAATTTGACCCAGAAGATTTATCCATGTTAAATGGTATTAATTCAAATGAACCTGTCAAACCACTGCCTGCTGCAGCTGCAAGAGTCATTGAATTAACATAACAACTACGCCACACCCAAATTGATTGACCTTTATCAACAGCAAAAGTGCCTCGTCTTATTATTTGGTCACTTGCTGTACCTACTCCAGCTGTTGGATAACTACTATTTTCGTCTGTCCACAATTCATCATTCATTTGTTTACCTAATTCAAACACATGGGTAAATTCATTACTGACTTCATAACCGTCACTTGCTGCAGGATTAACATCCCAAGCATCAGATACAGTTAAAGTTGAATTTGTAGAATCTGTTATCCTTCTGACCTGACCTGACCTTGCGACAGAACCTTTAATTCTAACGAATTTTCCAATTTGAGCATCGTCAGAGCCAAAAGGATTTCCGCTATCAACAATGGTAGTGCCATCACCACCAGTCGCTGTCCCTGCAATTTCTGCAGTCCCATCTGTGTAAACAGGTTGTTGACTTGAAGATGTACCAGGATGTTCATAACCCATAGCACATGCCACTAAAGCATCCATACCATCATACATACCAGAAACTTCAACAGCACCGCCACCCATGATTGATACCCTATCAGATACTGATGCTCCAGGACTACCTGTTAATGTTTCAGCAACTTCAATAGAGTGTTCCTGTTCTACACCTTCGCTAGTAAAATGAAGAAGATCTGAACTACCAAGCACAACTTCTTCATTGTCTGCTATTGCTTCGGTGGTCGGATATGCTGCACTAGCCATTCCAGTTCCTGATACGGAACCACCTTCAATTCTGAATGCAGCTTTTGATTTTGTTCCTAATCCAGCCATTTTATCCTCCTATCAAAGTATGCTAGCTGTGCGACCATCATCGGTCTCAATCCACATTTCGCCAGCATCAGTTGAAGAAGCATCAGCAAAAGTTACATCACTGGCAGAATTACGAACTAATGCCCGCATCGTCACCGACTGGGCAATTGCTCCTGATCCGCCAACTGGTGCACTAACACTTTCAACTTTTAAGTTCGGAAATATAATGTCGAACTCTTCTGATGAAGATGGTTGAGTACCTAATAAGGTTGCTTGCAAGTTTGTCTGGTTATTCAGAAAGTCAACAAATGTATCAGAACTATATCTAGGCAGACCAATCTCTAAGGTAACTTCCCTGAAACCGTTTCTGACTGGTTGAATAGTCTTTTTACTGTCTGTATGGCTTGACGCATTATCAGGAGTGCTTTGTTCTGAATCAGTCAAATTATTATTAACTGTTATCGAGAACGAATTTATTCCTATGCTATCCGAAGATCCCAGAGCACCAGCTTGGTCACCGATTCTAAAATCAAAATCGCTGAACAAAACTAAATCCCCTGCATCTGTTGGCAGTGCTGCTAAACCACTAACATTATTAGTTGTTCCATCAATGGCTAAATTATAAGCCACCAAATCACAACTCAACGTCATTGCTTCGCCTGCACTACAAGCTAGAGTGAATGAATTAACATAACAGCTATCTGCTTGCCAAACACTTGATGCGTGATGTCCTTTATCCCAAGCAAAGGTTCCGAATACATTCAAATCATCTGTGAACGTAATCTGGTTTCCTCCATTTGCAAAAGCACTAGCACCCATCCCCAAGGCTATTGGCAATGAAGCTGATACGAAGTTTGAGCCACTTTTAACGGTGTATGGCACAGTCATTTCTACCGATCCTGTCACGGATTCCATTACTCTCGTAGAACCCTGAGAACCTGCCCCACCGTACAGATATTCATGCATTACATCTGTAAAATCGAACTCAATTCCCTCGGAATAGATTGGTAGTTTCTCTGTTACCGCCACCCTTGTCCTGAAAGTCGTTTCTTTCTTGGCTCCCATTATGGTTTTGGTTCCTATTCCTACTGGCATTTTTATTCCTCCAGTTGTTTTTATTATTATCCCATGGCATATCAGTACCACAAACGCAACACTTGATTATGCCCTTTTCTAAAATGACTTCAACTTTCCACTGGTTACGATACTTGATATGGACTTTATATTCCTCATCAACTTTCCCGAGCATCTTACGACATCGGTTATTCTGGCATCTTAATGATAACATTATGTTACATTTGCCCCAGGATTGAAATCATACTTTATCGAATACATCTGCTGAACAACACCATAATTACCACTTTGAACAAATTCCAAAGAATTGTGGGAGGAAATAAGGCTTAAACCCATGCAATTCCCTCCTAGTGATGTATCAGCGTGCATCGCAATTATAATATCTGAATGTAATGTATTCATTTCTGTACTCAGATCCCCTGTCAATACTTGATCTCCAGGAGAATTAATTTTTACATATCCAGCTAAACCAATTTGCATACCTTGGTCTATCTCATTAATATTTGTTCCTGTCGTATATTCATTTGCTGTCATTTGTGTATATCTCGTCACAAAATCATCCAAAACAATAAGTGCTGGGAATTGGTCATTTCTCAGATCCTCTGGATACACAAAATTACGTGAAATAAGCGAAAGGTCATTGTTGTATGGTGCACTGCCATCAATTTGAATAAGGGTTGTGTCTAGCAAATAAGCTAGAATTGTTTCTCTTTTGCTTGTGGTGTATGCCATTATATGTGCTCATTTTTGAATGTTTCTTCGGCTGTGCGTTTGAATATTCCCATTATAGATGGCCATGCATCCTTTATTGCTGGTCTCAAATAAGATCGCTCTGGTATTGTCCTTGAAAATGAATCTCTGCTTGTTAGTGCCATCCCTTTCCACTTTTCATCACCAGTTTCAGAATAAGCCCACCAGAAATATGACCGAGCTCTTGGTGTAACCCTTGTTGTTGTTTTTCCGCCATATTCGTGAATTGCTGCATATGGAACTTCTGAGCCAATAATGCCTTCAATCCTTCTTCCTCCTGCAACTACTTTTCTGATAGATTCTTTTTTGCCACCTTCAAATCCTGCTTCTGATTGGCGAATTTTTTTACGCATACCACTTTCAACTTTAACTGGCAAATTCGCCTGTGAAAATCTCCATGCCCCTGCAATAGAACCAGCCAACCTACCAGTCCGACCCATCAAAACACTACCTGATTCACCACCAACTGCTTCTTCCAAAGTTGTTTGTTTTATATAATTTTGTACAGCTGTATTCCCAACTTCTTCCAGAGCCGCAAACATAGCACCACGAAAATATTTCTTATTTAATTTACGAGCATACCTAGAAATCTGGCTTGATTTCATTTTAAAATTACTTTTTACTCTGACTGGCTTTTCAGGCATTATATAATTCCTCTAGTATATTTGTCCAATATTATTTTAACACCATCTGGCATATCGCCACCAACATAAGTTGTAGTCATACCTCGTTCACCACTAACATTTTTAGACTTCATATCAAATCTGCTGCCACCATATTCACTTTCTAGAAAATGCCGTTGTGCTATTTGGATACAAGCCAATTCCAAATCATCTGGTATTCCTAGGGCAGAAACTTCTGCAGTGTGAGTAGCTTTACTGGGATTGTTAGAATCGTCTAGGAAGCCCATTCTTCTGGCAATAGAACGGTATCTATTAGTTCCTGTGTTCCATAATATCTTGAAAGTATTGCTGCCGCTCAGATTACTTGTTATTTGAAACTTACTTTCCTGATAATTATACACCACTGTATAAGTTGAAGAACCAGCAGCATCTAGTGCTGTTTTAACTGCTGTACATAACCCAGATGCTGTATATCTGCCACCAGTTATAGAAGCTGATAATTGTGAACTTGCAGTTTCTTCAAAATCAATATAATTATTCACACCTGTTATAATGTTAAATTCGTCATATCCAGCTGTATAAATAAGTTGAACATTGCCAACTCCCCTACTATACACAGAACCTAATAAGGCATCTGGGTACAATTGAATCGCTCCCTCGTCTCGCCATATTATATAATCGGTTGAGGCTTTCAGTGTTGTGGCAGTAAAATCTCTCAAAGTATCATCATTAATACTTGTAACAGAAATAATAGGGTATTCCCTAGTGCGTAATATATTCGAGCCATCGCCATTATGCATTTCTGCGTCCAGCCCATTCGCACCGTAAGTTCTACCTCTCAGCCTCCGTTTTGTGTATGATTCTATTTCAATTGTCGCTCGTGTGATAAAATTCCTCATGATGTTATCATTCGTCTTATTATCTTTGTGTATAGCGTTTTTAAAGTTAGTCAGTGATGATAATAAATATGCGTCTTGCATCTTACATCCTTATCGCTCTCTTAAACCAACCAAACCAATATTTCTCCATGGTTGGCTTTTTAATTACTATAGAAGCAAACTTTAGCACCCTATATGAACGTAATCGGTCAGGCTCTACATTCTTAGAAGCACTGATTGTGGCTGGACCAACTCTGCCATCAACCTTTATTTTAAATGTATTTTTACCATTACATGCCTGTTGGAGGACTTTCGCTCCACCTCTCCTTCCGAAATTCACTACCATGTCGAAATATATTTCTTTCAATTGGTCAGGTAATGAGTCAGACTTCGAAGGTATCCAATAATCTTCATAGTAGATCTGCTTGGCCTCTTTTACTGTTAAGTTCTTTATGTCAACCTCTGGGTATGCTTTGTGGCTGATTCCATACTTTGTTTGACCACCGCTATCATCAGGATCATCCACATAACCACCTTCAGATTCTATGACCTTGTCTATAATTTCTTCAAATGTCATTTATCCCTCAACATATCTTCAATGTTATCAACTCTCTGAATTATATAATCCAGCTTGGTTTCTATCAGCTCTTTATCAGCTTTTGCTTCCACCTTTTTCTCAATGTAATCAATGCGTGTAGAAGTCATCCCCCACATCACAGCTACGCCCACAAGCAAAGTCACCAAATAGATAGCATCTTTCAAAAATGGAAA
>CAYXZV010000008.1:0-36036 GCA_964469645.1 uncultured Methanosarcinales archaeon
AATAAGGAGAACATAAGGGTGTATAAATATGAAACTTCCAGATAAAGAAAATATGGCATTTATTGGAATACTTATAGCTGTAATACTAATTTTTTTCTTTTATATACTTGGATTTTCAGGAGCAATGTCAGCGCTAGGAATAATTTTGATATTTGTACTTCCGACCTACTTTATATTGAATAACTTTAAGCTTGATAATGACGAAAAAATAGTATTTTCCTTTTTTATCGGAGTTGGAATATTCCCTTCTATAGCTTACTGGATAGGTACTTTTATTTCTTTTAAGTTATCTATCTTCATCACTTTCCTGATACTGTTAGGCGTCGGATTTTTAGTTAAGAAGCTTCGGAAGAAATGAGGGTTTTTCTATTTGGCCTCCATATAATATAAATTATCAAGGATAATATTGCCAAACCTGCCAGGTTTATAACCAAAGGATTCAATACAAACGCGTTACTTAATGCATTTAAGAATGATGATGATGGCCCTGTTTGCAAAAAATGCTCAATGTAAGTAAATTTCATTGATTCTAGGTTAAAGTGTTCTAAAGCCCAATGTCCGCCAAATTGGGCAGAGAGCCAGTTCATAAAAATAGATAATGTCATGAAAACAATAAAAGTTATTTTTATTATTTTTTTATCTATCTTATTTTTTCTGAATAGATAAGGTATGAACAGGAACATAAATGGGAGCGCTGGTGTCATATATCTTTTGAATGATTGAGGTATAAAAGATTCTGGACTGTCCGAATAAGCAAGCAGCAACAAAGCAGCGTATGTAAATGTGAAGATAAAAAAAATTGCTATGGCTAATGAGTCGTTGGAATAACTGTCTCTAACTGAAATAGCCTTAAAAACGGAAAATAAAGCAAGAATAACTATGGGAGAAAATAAAAAAAACTGGATTATCTGGAATATTGGAACTTCGCCACCAAGAGATATATTATTGATTACATTCGATATTGTAATGGTTGTGTAGGATATTTCCCTAAAGCTGTACGAAGTTGCAAATGGATTGTCAAAAATAGAATAATAATAAAAAAATAACAGCAATACAGGTATCGAAACACCTAAAATAAAATTAAAGAGTAAATATATTCTTTGTTTATCCGGAAATATCTTTTTTGACTTAATGAATAATGATAAAAGATATATGAACAGTAAAGCAGCAGCGAAAATATGAAAATAATCAAACCATACTGCAATACCAGCTAATATTCCTGAGGTAAATACTGTAGATCGTTTTAGTTTTAATTGATTATGCCTTATCTTAAACAGAATTATGAAAGCAGCAAAAAATAGTGTTATGGCAATCGGCCTTTCAAAATACTCTGTAGATAAAGGAAAAATTAATGTTCCAAAAGCATAGGTGAAAGTGATTAATAATCTTAATCTCTCATTATTTGTAAAATTTTTGAGTATATGATACAGTAGAGCGGAAGATAATGCACTTATTAGGGCAGTAGTAAAAATTGGAAGGATAAAACCAGATATGATGATGTATTCTAAGATTGCATTTTTATTCAATGTTGGAAAATAGTTGGACAAAATCTTTTCATTACCAAAAAAATCTTTCTCTAAGTTTTTTCCAAAATTTTCTAGCTTTGAGAAAATGCTTTCAATAAAGGTTTCCGGTAAAATATAAAAAAATGGTTTGGCTATTAAGTAAAAAGGCACAGATATAAACGAGATTCCCGGAGACTGTCCTGAGTAATAATGTCCTTTGTAAAGCGCATTTCCACTACTTCCAGCGAGGTGGTACGTATCTATTTCAAATCTACCTTCATTAACAATTGCAGCAGTAAGTGCAGACTGAGTATTTGCCATTGAGCTAGATCCGAACATCTGCAAATAAAAAATATAGACTATCCATACTGTTAAGAATATCTTGAATTCCCTGGTTCTAAAAAACTGATTTCTGTTAGGTTTAGGCCTGAGCATATAAACTGAAGAATTATGTCTTGGTATTTAAATAATTCTTAATTTCATTAACTTGGGGAAATATTAAATATAAGCTGTTAGCTCTAAAATAAGAATATGAAAAAACTTGTAAGCGTTTTAATACCTGCAAAGGATGAGGGAACGAACATTGGCAAGGTGCTGAAAGACCTTAACAAAGTAATCAAAGAATCAAAAAAATACAAGTTTGAGGTAATTGTAATAGATGATAGATCTATGGATAATACCGGATTGATAGCAAAAAAACTCGGTGCAAAAGTAATAATAAACAAAGGCAAAAACGGAAAAGGGAAGGCTCTGGCACTTGGGTTTAAGCATGCGAAAGGAGACTATATTGTTATGCTGGATGCTGATTATTCACATATTCCTGAAGACATACCAAGATTTCTGCAGAAATTGGACCAAGGCTATGGGTTAATTGTAGGCTCAAGGCATTTTGGAGGCAGTGATGAATATGACATTATCCGTTATTTTGGAAATTTCTCCCTTACAGGTATTTTCAGAATGTTTTTTGGACTTGACCTTTCAGATGCATTAAATGGCTTTAAAGCATTTAAGCGTAATATTATCAGCAATTACAAATACAAATCCAAAGATTTTGAAATTGAGATAGAGCTAATTGCAAACACATTACGAGAAAAAGAAAAGGTAGGAGAGGTACCAAGCCATGAGAGAGCAAGACTTTCTGGCAAGATGAAGTCCTTCGCTCCTGTGCACGGCACGAAGTTTTTATTAAAGATTGTATCCGAAGGTTTAAAAATACGCATGGGTTTCTGACAAGTAAAATGACAAACGTGTTAATTACCGGCGGTGCTGGTTTTATAGGGGTAAATTTAGCAGCGAGATATTTGGAAAAAGGTGAAAATGTCACTGTTTTGGATAATTTTTCCAGGAAGGGCTCTAAATCCAATGCAGAGTGGCTGAAAAACAAATTCTCTAATGTGAAGATACTGCAGGGTGACATTAGAAAAAAGGAAGATATCGATAAAGCATTGGCAGATAATACTGATTTGTGTTTCCATCTTGCAGGACAGGTAGCTGTGACAACATCGGTAACGAATCCTATGGTTGATTTTGACATAAATTGTTTTGGAACAATAAATGTCTTAGAAGCAATCAGGAGATGTAAAAACGATCCTGCTTTTGTTTATTCTTCAACAAATAAGGTATACGGTGGAATGGAAAGTGTTAATGTGGTAGAGGATGAGAATAGGTATGAATATCAGGATCTGCCTAATGGCATTAGTGAGTCTTTTCCTTTGGATTTTCATTCCCCTTATGGATGCAGTAAGGGAGCTGCAGACCAATATACTCGAGATTATGCGCGTATTTACGGTCTAAAGACAGTAGTTTTCAGGCAGTCCTGCATTTATGGCTACCACCAATTTGGGATAGAAGACCAGGGATGGTTGGCATGGTTTGTAATCCAGAGTGTTTTAAACAGACCTATCACAATTTTTGGAGATGGAAAACAAGCCAGAGATGTTTTGTTTATTGAAGACTTAAATGATGCTTATGAGAAGGCATGCGAAAATATAGAGAAAATCAAAGGGCAGATATACAACATAGGCGGAGGTCCTAAATATAGGATTTCATTGCTGGAAGCTTTGGATATAATCAGGAAGAATAGTGAGACAGAACTGAAAATCTCTTTCAAAGATGCACGCCCAGGGGACCAAAAAATATATGTCTCTGACATAAGCAAGGCAAAAAAAGATTTTGGATGGGAGCCAAAAACAGAAATAGGGGAAGGGATTAAGAAATTAAGCGACTGGGTCAGAGAAAACAAGGCATTGTTTCAATAAAAATTATGCTGATTTTCTCCTTAGGTTTATCACAATTCCTATTAGAATCAGGATAGAAGGAAGCAGAAATGAATGGTATCTCAGGTTTATTCCTGCCAAGCTGATATAATAGCTGGATATTCCAATTATTGCAGCAGATATAAGTATTCCTGCTAGAATCCTTTCTATAAAGCCGAGCTTTTCTTTCCAGTAAAGCATTATAAAGTATCCTGGAAGCACAAATAGCCAGAAAATCGATAGAACAGTCTTCAGCAGCCAGACAATATTTTCTTTATAGAATGCGATTTTAAATATAATTAAAGCTAATAAAAATAAAGTTCCTATGTATATGGCTTCTTTTTTTATGTGGTCAAAAGCTTCCTTCTTCAATGCAATCATCTCCAACATTATTGTTTTTTAACACTACAACAACCTCATTTTCAAAAACTACTTCAGCATCTTTTTTCAGCATTTCGCTGGCTATTAATAAATTATACTGAGCTAATACCTCCTGTCTGGAAACCTTATCAAATACATGGTAATCGAAAATGCAGATATTTCTGGACCCGTAATATTGTCCAGGTATTTTCTCCGGCTTTGCAAAATGGAAAAATGAAACCCTCCTGTAAAATGATCCTGCACTGTCTCCTGGAACTTCTGATAGGTACTCCTTTTTTATCTTTCTTTCTTGTAGAGCTTCTACAAAGTTTCCTGGAACAATCTGTTGGTGTACTCTTTTAGTATTCCTTAAGATTGCGTCTTGGCCATATATATCCCCATAAAAGAAATACACAGTTGCATTTTTAGGAGTATTTTCATTGAACCATGTGAGCGCTTCCCAGTGGAATGGATTCATCAAGCCTGGACTTGTGCCCCTATTTAGATGAGGGATGGAAGGTATAGTCTGTACGTTTGTTTGCTTTATTATTGGAAGATTGACCACACCTGAAACCAGCACCAAAAAAATGATAAACAAGACAGAGGTGTGAATAATATTCCACTTCTTAATCACCAGTTTCAGCACAACATAAATACCTAATCCTACAAGAACTGAGAGATAGATGGGCCAGAAAAACCTCATCTGAAAAGATCGAAGGTGAAAGCCCACATAGTTCATAAAGCCTCCAATCAGCAGTGCAATAGAAGCAATTATTGCAACATGCAGCGTCTTTATTTTTACTATGGAAAAGATAATTCCAATGACCATTGGAACGAGCAATAACCCAAAACCTCCTATATAGAATCCAGGACTTCCTTCCCATAATGGCAGAATGGAAAACTCATAAGGCTGCTTTACTGCCCAAGTATTTATGAAAATTATTAGGTAATAAAAGGATATTATACTGAATGTGATTACAGCCAGAAACATGCTCTTAAACTCTTCTTTGGTTAGTTTTCTCAATATTAATTTCAAACCAAAGAGCAAAGCTAAAAATATGAAGGCAAAGATGGTTGAGGAGGTGTGTGCAAGCGCAGTTCCTGAGAGTGCTATCGCTATCAGTATAAATGAATACTTTAGATTGATCCTTAAGACAGACCAGAAAACAAGAATGAGGAGTGACTGCGCTATGACAGAAGGCCAGTGCCCCCATAAAAATCCAGTTGATACTGGAGATGAGAAAATTAATAGTGATAAGGGCAATGATAAAATAGCCACTGTTTTATTGAAACTTCTGATCACAAAATACATGACAAGGGCTGCAATTACCGGAAGAAATGTAATTACGAAATAAATTGCATCATATACTTCCAGTCCAGAGGTATATGAAAGTATTATTGCAAGCTGATACATTACAGGAGGGTAAATTAAAATGAAGTCATCGTTTCCTTTTACAATGTGTGGGGCGTCAAACTTGTTTCCTATGTCCTTAATGGCGTCTGCCCTTGTCTGATGCTGGAAAGTATCTGATGCACCATAGGCAAAAGGGAAATCATGGCTTATATTGTGATCAAACAAGACTCCAGGACCTAGATAAAGCATAACTGTAAAAAATACCAGCAAAATTATCTTTTCAAGGTCGAGCTTTATTTTTACCACCACGGTTCTTTACATAGGAGAATAGGAAATAAATAATGATCAATAATGCTGTTATGGAGCTTATTATTGACCCGTTTTTAAAGGATTGAGGTTTGTACTTGAATGTTATTTTTTCTTCATTTTCGACGAATACTGCTGTTGTGATTACGTTGGCTTTTAAAATCTCTTTTTTGCTTTTTCCAGTCGCATCCCAACCAGGGAAATTCGAGAAACGTTCACTTAATACTAAAAATCCTTTCTTGTTGTTAACATTGTAAGTTGCCCCATTACTCTCATATTCTAAAATTTCAATTTCCTCAAAATTACCATTAAGGCTGTCTAATAAATTTTGTATGTCCTTTTCACCTATGGAATTTTTATCTTCAAAAATATTTGGGAGTAGAATTCCTCCCTTGTCAACGTAATTTCTTAAGTTATTTATTTCATTGTTCTCAATAGTCCCAGAAGGTATTATTGCATCATATTTTTCCAGATCGTTTGAATTTATAGATTCCTTTTCAACTATTACAACCTTTTTCGGATCAAAATTATTATTTAAAATCAATGAGTACACTATCTGCACTGTATTTTGTTTGCTTCCAACTACTAAGATACTTTTGCTAACAAGATAGGCACGAGGCATGAATTCAAGATTCTCGTAAAGATATGGTCCGTAAGCTTCCCATATGGTGCAGTCTTTGCATTCTCTGAACTTATCTATGAATTCTAATTGAGGAATATCAAGTTCTTTGTCAGATATTACATATTTATTGTTTAGCATTCCCCATAATCTTGTAGGATTTGTCTGCTGGGCTACTGACAAATACTGCAAATAATCATTGAACCATATGCCGCCACCGCCTTTAAGTTCACTTATACCCAGCTGTGCAAGGTAATTATAGCCTGTAGCACCCACTAAAGTGGATAATGCGAGATTTATTGTTCTAAAAGTTCCTGTATCTTCGCTTATGTAATTATTGATTGGCATCTCTTTTGGGTTTGTTATTTCTATCCCACTTGGAAAATTTTGCAGAAACAATAACTCAATAAGAATCAAAAGAACTATGCCTGAGAATATTATTATGTCTTTGTTTACTTTTATTATCCTCTTTACTTTTTCTGAAAATACTGTGAATCCAATACCAGCTAATATTGAAGATGCAAACGCAGTCAGGAATACTGCTCTCTCTATGTGCCTTAGCTGGCTAAAGATGGGAAACTTGAAAAATAGATCTGCAACCGGACCTTTCATAGCCATCAAAATGGAAAAAATAAGCAATGCTAACGAAAACATAACATACTTTTTTTTATAATTATATAAGCTGAAAATCAATAGTATGAATCCCATAATCCCTACAGAAGCTGATATGCCTTTAGAAACTAAGTTTGTAACCACAACGTGGATCATGTTGCTTATTTCAATAGGGTGGCCCAGATATTCCTGGTAGGAAATGCCTGAACCGCGGTTTGATAGGCTCATAAATTCCAGCCCCGGCAGCAGCTTTATTGCAGAAACTCCAAAACTGACCAGAATGATCAGGATTCCTACAGCTGCAATTTTCAACAGCTTTCCGCCTAAGTTTTTGCCCAGCAGGTAGAATGCAGAATATATGGCAAATAATACTATCTCGTAAGGTATGAGTAATGTACCTCCGACAAAAAGCTGCAATGCAATAAATAACCCTGATAATATTGAATATTTTGCAAAATTTTTTGATTTTAAGGCTTTTACAAAAAACATAAAGGCAAACGGTATCAAAGAGTAGCCGGCAAGAACATTAAGGTTTCCAGAAATCACAAAAGAATGAATATAGCCATTGAACATATAGACAACTGCGGCAATGAATGCTGCTTTCTTATTGTCTTTGAATGTCAAAAATAAGAAATACATACCAAGGCCGGACAGAAAAAAGTATGTCAAAGTTGTTAGGTTCATAGCAATAAAAATATTTTTGAATAGAAGTATGTATAGAAAGTTAAAACCAAGGAAATAATATTCTGGCTGTGCATATAACGGCCTTCCGGAATAATAGTATGGCGTCCATAAATTTAACTGCCCGTACTCAAAAAGGGATTGCTTTAAGTTTTCAGAAATAAATGTAACATCATTGATATGATGTATGTTATCCATTATCTTTGTTGTGCTTATTATGCTATGTAAGAAAACAGCAGTCAATAAGAGTATAAGTACAATAAATATAATGTTCTCTCTTCCAATTTTCCTAAACATGGGAAGAAGTTGTTCTAAGGCATTTATTAAGGTTTTGAATTCTAGAATCTGACAAATCTATACTTAAATAACCTAATGTAGTTGATTCCCATTTTCAGCATCTTGAAATTTGATTGTCCAGTTTTCCTATTTGAGTATACAGTGGGCACTTCTGCTAATTTATAGCCTCTTAAGTGCGATTTAATAGAAAATTCCGGAGAAATTGCAAAATCATTGCACTCAAGTTTTATTGTATTAAATATTTCTTTTTTAAAAGCACGAAATGGATTTGTTATGTCATGAACTTTAATACCAAAAATTAAGCGTGCGACAAAAGTATAACCTGTACCCAACATCGCTTTAAAAGGATTTGAGTCACCTTTTGAGCCACCTGCCATATACCTAGAACCGAATACCACGTCATAACCACTTTTCATCTTTTCGATAATTTTTGGGATAGTTGTTGTGTCATCAGAGTTATCGCCCATTATCCAAACTATGTATTTTCCCTTTGCAGCTTTTGTACCTTCTTTTAAAGCTGCACCCATTCCATTAATACCTTTGCTTCGATGCAGCACTTTAATATTCCTGTATTTTTTTGAATAAGAATGAGCTATCAGCCCAGTTTTGTCGGAACTATTATCATCTACAACAATAATTTCGAAATTTTTTAATGAGCTCTCTAACTTAATTAGATCATCCAACAATTTAGAAATATTCCCCTGCTCATTATGAACTGGAGTTACTATGGATACATTCATTTTTAAATTGATTTAAAAATAAGTATTTAAATTTAACGTTAACTGGTGATAGTTCACACAACATCCTATTGTGGAAAAATTTATAAGTTTACCTAAATTCCATAGTCGGTAAATAAAATGAATAGATGCAAATATCTGATAATTGGTGGTGGGTTTTTTGGAGCTTATTTAGGATACTTATTAAAGAAGCGAAATAGAAAAACATCTGTTGTTATAGTAGAGCGGGGGAAAAAACTCCTCCAACGCGCTTCATACAATAATCAGGCAAGAATTCACAATGGGTATCATTATCCAAGGTCTTTCATGACTGCGTTTAGTTCACATAAAAATTTTGATATATTTGTGAAGGAGTTCAATGAGTGCATCGTCAACAATTTTGAAAAATATTACGCAGTGGGAAGGATTCATTCTAAAATAACTGCTGCTCAATTCAAGGTTTTCTGCAATAGAATAGGTGCACCAATCGAGGTTGCTCCTAGCCATGTAAAATCACTTTTTAACCCTAAACTTATAGAAGAAGTCTTTTTAGTCAAGGAATATGCATTTAATGCTGACATACTGAGAGAGTTGATGACTAAAAAACTAAAACAGAACAAAATAGATACTTTGCTTCAGCATGAAGTTATAAAAGTAAATCAGAAAAAAACCGACAAATCAAAGCAAATTTTGGAAACAGAGATTCTTGATTTGAAGACAAAGAAAAAATTTGTAGTCCAGTCTGAATATGTTTTCATATGCACTTATTCAAACATAAACACGATTCTTCAAAATTCAAATATAGAGAAAATAGATTTAAAGCAGGAAATGACTGAGATGCCGCTCATAAAAATCCCAGAAGAAATGAATGGGAAAAGTGTAACTATAGTGTGTGGGCCATTCTTCTCGGTAATGCCATTTCCACCAAGAGGAATTTATTCTATCCATCATGTAAGGTACACACCCCATTATCATTGGTATGATGTAGGCACAAAAATAAATAATCAAAAACATTATGAGATTGCCAAAAAGAAACTAAAGACAAACTTTAGTAGGATAATAAAAGATGTCTCAAGATACATTCCATGTATGGAAAAGGCAAAGTATATCGACTCAATTTTTGAGATTAAAACACTGCTTCCGAGAAATGAGAATGATGATGGAAGGCCTATACTTTTCAAAAAAGATGTAGGAAATGTAAAAAACCTAGTTTGCATTATGGGAGGAAAATTAGACAATATCTATGACTTAGAAGATAAATTGTGGAGCGTAGTATGAAAAAAAATAAAAAAATAATCAAGGATTATTTTATATCGGTAATTGCAGTCTTAGACAATGATTTTGATATATTAGGCAAATTTGTGTTGGAGACGATAAATGTCCTGAAGAATAACTACGAGAACTATGAGCTTGTTCTTATAGACAATGGCTCAAATGACAAGACAGAAAGCCTAATCAATAAGATTTTAGAGACAGAAGAAGGTATACACTACATAAAATTATCAAGAAAATATGACTTGGAAGTCGCAATGTCGGCTGGGCTGGAAACGGCCATAGGAGATGTAGTAATCATCCTTGAACCTCAATCTGACCCTCCAAAGCTAATACCTTCTTTCGTTAATAAAACAATATCTACGGGAGGTGTTGTTTTTGGGATAAGGACCAACTATGACAATAAGATGCCTTTACATTATAGGATGGGAAAGGTAATATTCCACTTATTTTGCAATATGTTTTTTGAATTTTCACCTCCAAAAAATGCAGGATTCTTTATGGGATTAAGCAGGTCAGCTCTTAATGCAATTATCCAGATTAAGGGAAGGACGAAATTTCTCAGAGTTTTTGGCAGTAGAATAGGATTCAACACAACTAAAATAAGCTATAAGGTAGAGCCAATGAGGAAGAAACTGAGAGCAAGAAGCTTTGTCAAATCGCTTGATTATAGTATTGCGGTGATATTCACTAACTCTAACAGATACTTAAGGATCGTAAGCTTGCTTGGATTGTTTGTTGCAGCACTAAATTTGCTGCTAGTAGCAGGAGTTATTTTGATAGCGTTTTTCAAGCAAAATCTTGTAGCAAAAGTGCTGTTGGTGCCCCTGCAGAATGCAGTTATGTTTTTCTTTGTTTTTCTGATAATTGCCTTATTTGTAGAATATGTTATTAGAAATATAGATAACACAAAAGAAAGACCTGTGTATTATATAGACTATGAGAAGAACAGTACAGTCATGATACGAAACGAATCAGAGAGGAGAAATGTTTTTGAAAGTCCCAGAGACTAAATAGTAAAATCAATAAAATGAAAGGATTAATCGGTTACACTGGTTTTGTTGGAGGGAATATTTTACAACAAGCAGGGTTCGATATGTTCTACAACTCATCAAATATAGAGGATATAAAAGGCAAGAGTTTTGATTTGCTTGTTTCTGCCGGCACACCAGCATTAGTATGGATCGCTAATAAAAAACCTGAAGAAGATCTTGAGGCCATTAACAAATTAATCAGCTCGTTGCAACATGTGAAGGCCAAAAAATTTGTGTTGATATCAACAATTCATGTTTATCCAAGTCCAGTTGGTGTTGATGAAGATTCTGCAATTGATATAGTGCACCAGCAGCCATATGGGAAGCATCGGTTATTGCTTGAGAATTTTGTCAGCAAACATTTTGATGCAACAATTGTGAGACTGCCCCATATTTTTGGGGAAGGCATCAAAAAGGGACCAATCTATGACCTTCTGACTAATAATCAAGTTGAAAAAATCGATTCAAGATCATTCTTACAATATTATAATCTGGATCATATCTGGAAAGATATAACTATTGCCTTAAATAACAATCTAAAAATATTGAATATTGCGATTGAACCTGTTTCAGTCAAAGAAATCATGAATTCCTCATTTGAGACGGAATTTGAAAATAAAACTATGCAGCCAATTAAGTGCGACTTTTACACCAAACATGCCAAACTTTTTGGTAAGAGCGGCAAGTATCTTTATGATAAACAGGATGTTTTACAGGACATCAAGAAATTTGTAAAGAATTATAAGAATCACAAGCTGAAATTGGCAGTATCAAACATCGCCTGGAACTCTTCTGAAGAAGATGATATAAAAAAATTATTATTAGAGATGGATGTGAAAGGTATCGAAATCTCACCAGACAAGCTTTTTGATGAAAAACTGGAGTTTGATGATAATAAAATAATCCAATATAGAAAATTTTGGAGTAAAAATAACATTGACATGGTTTCCATACAAGGAGTTCTATTCTCTAAGGATAATTTGAAAATATTCAATTCAGAAGAAAATAGAAGAGATACAATGGCATATCTGAAAAAAATAATCTCGGTGTCAGAAAAGCTTGGGGTCAAAGTTGTTATGTTTGGCTCTCCAAAAAACAGGAAAAGAAATGAACTAACTACAGATGAAGCCGATGCGATTGCAATACCATTTTTTAGAGAACTCGCAAGGTGTGCCTATGACAAAGGAATGTATTTCTGCATTGAACACAATCCAAAAGAATATGATTCTGATTATATTGAGATGGCATCAGAAGCGCTTATCTTAGCAAAAAAAATGAACCATCCGGGATTCGGTATCAATATTGACACCGGTGCACTTATACTATCAGGAGACTCCAGCGAGACTATAATTAGCTGCGGGAATTATATTAAGCATTATCATATAAGCCAACCTCATCTATCTTCAGTAGAAAGTATAGACGAAAATGTACACAAATCTTTTGCGAGTGCGCTAAGAAAAATCAAGTACAAAGGATGGGTGTCTATAGAAATGAAGCGTTCAGAAGATCCTGGAGAAAGCAATATCGAGCAAATCAAAAAGAGCATCACATCTGTCAAAAAGATATATGATTTATAACTGGGATTAGTGATTAATTGATTTTTTCTTGGTTCTGTATATTCCAATTAAAAAGTATAATCCTAAAATTATGCCTACAGAAGATAATAAGATTCCTATCAATATCTTATTCTGAAATACATACAGGTTAATGGCATGTTCTCCTTGTGGTATTTTAACTGCGACTAGGCCATTTTTGTTTATTATTTCGAATCCTTCTTTATTTTTCCACACTTTGTGATAATTTTGATTTATTAACAGTATGTTATCTTCATCAGTTTTTAATTTGAGGGATATCTTATTTTGAGTTCGTTTTACGAGTTCAATAATATTATTCCCTTCTTTTTCGAAATAATATTCCCCCCTATATCCTGGCTCTCCTTTAGACTTAATATCCTGTCCAATTGGTATTGCCATGGGATCATATACCCGTTTTATAGAGCCTTTGTTTGATAAGGTGTTGAAATGAGAGAATGTCTTAAAATAATTCGCATCTAATGCCTGTATCTGCTCTTCCGAGAGGCTAAGCCGGTCATAGAAATCATAATATTCAAATGGCTCCTCCCATTTTACCATTCCCTCTTGCATAGGCAAAGGTTGAAAATTATCGGTTATAATATAGCCTGATTTTGTGAGGTCTGCAAATACAAACAGAATTAAAGCGGCAATCAGAATTTTCTTTAATAAGTTGGCATGTCCAGAATTTTTTATCTTTGTCTTGTCTATTTTTGATATCAGCTTTGCTCCAACTATCGCTATCATCAATGCTAGGAATATGACGCTTCTTGCAGGCCGTGTCAATGAATCATAGGGAGGAATTGAACGTATAATTTCCCATATGAAAGAAAAAGGTGCAAAATTGCTTAAATATAAAAATAAGGATCCAAAAAATGCTAATATCCAGTTGAAATTTTTGAACCAGAGGAGTAATCCAATCAAGGCCAGAATGATGGGTATGATTCCTATGTAGCTGGCATATGAAGGAAAATGAAAATTCTCGCCTTTATAAGTATAAGCTGAAACAACGTTCCATGCTTGATGTTTATCCAAAAAGGCCTTCTGCATTAAATCTAAACCCAATGGTATAATTTGAAAACCACCCTCCCTTTTATCGACTTCATAGAGATCCAGATTGGGTAATATTTTAATCGATGCAAAGAGCAAAGTGAATAGGAATAGAATAGCTAATCCTTTAGTGTAGTTTAAATTTCTTTTTATGAGAATCCTACTTCCTACAAATATGATGATAAAAATCGGGAATAACATAAATATGGTAATGATTCCACTTAGATACATCAAAGCAAGAAAAAATCCTCCTGCAACACCATATCTCCAATTATCCTCTGCTTTAAGAAGAAAGTAAAATACAAAGGGGATATAGCCAAATGCCATCCACATTGAAGCACCCATAAATAGATTATTCATAATATTACTTGAAAATGTAAAAATTATCGCTAAATATAACGTTGCGAGAAAGGAAAATTTCAGATGCCTGCCAATAAAGTAGCATCCGGTGAAGCCTAAAATGTAGAAGAAAAGCACTGAATAATATAACCCCTTAATTGGGCCAAAAATTAGGACAAAAAGCATTTCTGGAGATAGAACATTTGATTCCGGATGGCCAAACAAGAAATTACCCCCTTTTACATATGGGTTCCAAAATGGAAATTCATGGTATTTGGTGATCGATATCCAGTTGGCACTGGTCACTTGAAATTCTTTATGCCAGTCCAGGCGCAGAAACATCGTGTCTTTAAATTGTAAGAATGGGTTGAGGTAAATGTATGCGAAAGCTGAACCGATTAAAATGAATAAAATCAGTCCTAATACACTCTTGTTTAATTTAAGCTTTAGTGACATTTGCTGTAAATACAAACACGAGGGAATTTAAAAAATTATGGGTTATTAAACAGAAAAATTTATAGACAAATGTATTTCACTCGTCTTTAATTGATAAAATGAAATTAAAACTTTTACAAATTTTGGCAGCAGCGTACATAGTGTTGTTTTTCTTCCTGACAAAGGAATTTAGCATCATTCCACTAGCCCTTTTCATTATTGTCCTGCTTGTAGACCTTTTTACTAGTATAAGGAGCGGAATTAAGAATCTCCTTTATTTCTTAGCCGCTTTGTCCGCTTTCATGCCAATATTTAGTATGTTTTTAGTTTATCTGCCTTTTTCGGTTTTTGGATTTCTGCTGACAAAGAAAGGATTTGTAAAGAATTATGTGCTTGGATTTACTTTGTCTTTCATTCCATCAATTTTCATTTATTTGATATCAACTTACTTGTCAATAAGATTAAGTTTGCCGATGATATGGCTGATTTTTTTTATACTGCCAATAATAGCATTTTTTCTGTTGAGAAAGAAATCCCTGGAAACTTTAGATCTTAATCATAATGAAGGTTTATTGCTCTTCATAATCTTATTTTTCACAACTACCGTAGCAGTTGGCATAGTTGATAATGGGAACCTCTTCATATCAAACGGTACTAGGGAGTATACAAGGGTGCAATATGCGGTTTCCGGGCTGCTTGGCGAGGGTCTCATACCAATATACAATCCAGGCATAGGCCAAGGAGAAGCGACATTTCTCTGGGACGCTCCAGGGAGGGCATCCAACTACATAATAAGTAATTCCATCCTTAAATTTATACCTCCTATCCTTTTTTTTAATGCACATTCTTTTTTTATCTTATTCATGCATGTTTTAGCCTTATCATTGCTTATTGGTTCTATAGTCAAGCAAAAAAAATCTACGTTAATGATGCTGGCCATTGCAGGTGTGACAGTTCTTATAGGACTTAATTTCTTTTTCCTTCAAAAACTTGAATCTATAAAATTCTTTGCAGCCTTTCCTTTGGCCTACTTGCTGGTTAGCTTGATAATAGGAAACCCGACTAAGCTTAAGGAATTTTTCATAATGATGTTTATTGCATCAATAATTATGACATTACATTCAGGGTATGGGATTGGAGTAATTATGCTATCTTTTTCAATATTCATCATAAGGAAGGCTTATTATTTGAAGAATCGTGAAGAAATAAAGCATTTTTTTGGCTGGTTTTCTAAGAATAAATTAATCCTGCCAATAATTTTGTTGATTATGATTTTTCTGCCTATGTTCTATTTTTCTGCCGGAGTAATATACAAGGACGCTCTTAGGAACCAGGATAGTTTGAGTGAAGTTTTATCTTCAGGAGCATTCACAAAAAGTGTGATAGGATTTTTCAAAGGTTTTTTTGAGGAATCTATCCTAATGCTAACCTTAAGATACCCAGATGTGCAGAGAATAGATGACCATGTGACAGGTCCTTTTGTATCTGTATTTGGGGTTATCTCATTTATTGCGTTGATAATGCTGTACAGATCAAAAAACTCAGAAAATTTCAGGGCTTATGCTTTCGGTTTTATCTTATACCTCATAATTGCTTCTCTTATTAACTTTTATAGCATAAATTTCAGCTTGTTGAGATCAAACGAACCTTACTTTCTGATTCTTTTGGGAGTTTCAATCATCGCTTTTATAGGCTTGTTTGGCAATAAGATTGCTAAGATAGCATTAATAGCTGTTGTTTATTTTGGAGTTTTTTATTCATTGCCCTATTCCATGCAGAATATAAATAATATACACAGAGAAACGTTTGCGAGCGGTACAGGAATGCAGCAGGAGCTGGACTTTATCAGGCAATTGCCAGTGGATGGAAGAATTATGACCTATGGACTTTTCAATAATGCAATTGATTTTGGATCCAACAGCCTTACAGGTAGGTATTTCTCAAGGGAAGAAAGAGAGGAGCTTATTTACCACATACGGAATATATACTATCTAGTGCATGGGCCGCAGTCATTCGGCCAGGAAGAATATGTGCTGAATAAGTCTAATGAATATTTATCAAATCTGCTGAGATTGGGGGGTTATAAGTATATTTTTGCAAACTTATGTCATCCGATGGGCAATTTTATATTGAATAAAATATATCCTGATTATTCTTATCCTATATATCAGAACCAGCAAAATCAGTGCCTGGCTGTGTTTGCCATTAATGGGACAAGCTATGCTGAAAAAATTGATTTGGCTGAGGATGTGAATGAGGAAATTTACAACAGGAAAGATGGTTATAAGTATACTACAATCAGCAGAAACTATGATTATGATCTGTCAGATTTTGAATTAACTAGTGCACCAAAGGACCCAGAGCCATTGGAATTTGAAAGACTGTCTGATACAAAAATCAGAATTTATGGAGATTTTGAAGAGAATGAATGGATATTGTTTAAAGAAAGGTATTGGCCAAGGTGGAAAGCTTATGTTGATGGTAAAGAAGTTCCAATTTTTCCAGATGAATTTGAACAGATTCTGGTAAAGACTGTTAAAGGCAATGAAATTATTTTGGAATACTCTGTTGCGCGTGCAGAGAGAACCTTTGGAATATTATCTGTAATTGGATTTTTTGGTTTGAGCGTATTGCTTTTGTATTTGTTGAGGAAGAAAGATTAATTCAGGCAAATAATTTTCTGTTCAAATTTATTCCAAACTTATACAGGATATATATTGCGACTAATTTAATCACATCAATACCATATTTGAAGCTAGTATTTACTGAGCATTCTGTTATTTCTTTTGAATAATAGGTTGGGACTAGTATCTCTTTTATTTTGAGTTTCTTTAATTTGAATAGGGCGATAGTTTCGGATGAGATTATGTGGTCATTATCCAACGCATCAATTGGTATTTTTTTTAAGGCATGTACATCATAAGCCTTGTAACCTGAATGTAATTCAAGAAGGTTAAGACCGAAAACAATGTTTTCCATCATTGTCAAGGCACGATTGCCAATCAGTTTCCATAGTTTCATGCCCCCTTTAATCGCATTGGTCCTGCTGCCTATGACCAGATCTGCTTTTCCTTCTTCTATAGGTCTAATCATCTCTTTCAATTTTTCAGGGGGATATTGGCCATCAGAATGCACCATTACAAATATATCATATCCTTTGTCTATTGCATACTTAAATGCCCTCTTTTTTGAGCCGCCATAGCCAAGATTTTTTTTGTTTTTTAGTACAGTAATATTTTTCATTTTTCTTCTTTTTTTGTATTCTAAGGCTTTGTTATAAGTACTATCCTGACTATCGTTGTCAATTATAAGAATCTCGGATACTTCCTTGAGTGTGGGTTTTGGGAAACGGTCTAGAACAGATGCTATTGTTTTTTCAGCATTATAGGCAGGCATAAATACCATTATTTTTTTCATTTTTTATAGAGAATATGTGTCAGTGTCATCATCCTTGTATGGCTGGTTTCCGAATGCTATCAATATCAATTCTTCATCACCTGCGGAAAGAACCTGGTGATTTATTTCCGGCGGAACTTCAACCAAGCTCATATCATCAGCATCTATCTCTAATTCAAACTCTTCATCTGATTCTATTGACTTAAATTTCATGATGCCC
This sequence comes from uncultured Methanosarcinales archaeon, assembly GCA_964469645.1. Classification (GTDB taxonomy): domain Archaea; phylum Nanobdellota; class Nanobdellia; order Woesearchaeales; family GW2011-AR4; genus JACPJP01. Next base: position 18,023 of record CAYXZV010000008.1, read on the forward strand.
TTGCCCTTTATTGCGCAAAACCATTCTGTTGTTTTTTTATGGTAATGGTCAGCCCGCTTTTGGTCAGGTGGAGTAGTTGTTACATAAATATCCTGAATATTTTTTCCTTTAAGTCCTGTATAATCAAATATCTTTGCCAACATCCCTCGGTCGTCCTTATGAACCTTCAGTTTTGTTACTTTAATCTTTTTTTGCAGCATTTTTATAGTAATCGATAGTTTTTACCAATCCTTCTGTTAAACTTACCTTTGGCTTCCATCCAAGCAGCTCCTGGGCTTTTTTATTGTCGCCTAGCATACTCCATATCTCGTTTTTTCTATATGGAATCGCGCCCCATAACACTTTAATTTTTGAATGTGTTAATTCAAGAACCAGATTAACAATTTCTTTAAGTGAGTGTTCCTTGTTTGTCCCTATGTTTATTACCTCACCATGGGCTTTTTTGCTTAGGGAAGCATTCATTAGAGCATCTATGATATCGGAAATGTAAATCAATTCTCTTTTTTGAGCTCCTTTTGTTAATTCTAATTGAGATCCTGTAAGACATGATTTAATCAAGTGAGGTATCAGATTTTGATCAGGTTGCATCGGTCCGTAAATAGTTGGAAATCTTAATGATATGAGGGGTAGACCATAAAGTTGATGGTATGCCTTACAAAACATCTCTGCGCATACTTTTGAAATAGCATATGAAGAGATTGGAAAAAGTGCATTTGCTTCCTTAAATGGTATTTCGCTTCCGGAATATTCTTTGTAGGATCCCATATGTATAAAAGAGTCATAGTCTATGCCTTCCAAGGAGTGGATAAGGTTTAAAGTTCCCTGGATATTGTTTTGTATGCACTTATCGGTATTTTCAAATATTGAATCTTTATCAGGATAAGCTGCTAAGTGGAATATTTTTTTTGGATTTATTTTTTTTATTTCCTTATTAAGGCTATCCTTGTCTTTTAGATCTAAAGTTATATGAAAAAAGTTCTTAAGATTTATATCTGGTTTTTTCTCTAGAGATATGCCTGTAACTTTTGCACCTTTATCCAATAGTTCTGGAACAAGATGCTGGGCTAAAAACCCTGTAGACCCAGTGACGAGCACGCTAGTACCTTCATAACCTTCCATAATATCCACCCTTTAATCTTACCTCATAGATTGTATGACTGTATAAATAGTTTACTGTTTGAATTAGTTTTTTTGGTTGACAAATAAAAAGTATTTAAAAATGCTTCCCCATTACCTTACATTATGGCAAGAAAATTAAGGGTAGAATTCAATAAAAGCAGATGCATAGGGAATGGAATCTGTGCAGCGATAGCTCAGGATCATTTTGAACTGAAGAGTGAGAAAGCTACGTTACTTAATTCTGATTTGGATAAGGGGCTTTTTGTTAAGGAATTTGGATGTGACGAAACTACTACTAAAAGTATTATTGATGCAGGAATAGCATGTCCGGTCAATGCAATTAGGGTTGTAGATATGGAAAAAAATGAAGATATTGTAGGATTTAAAGTTAAAAAAAGTCAAGCTAAAGAGATTACAGCAACTTATGATGATACTAAGGAATTTGTGGCGGATGGCAAGAAATATTTCCTTATAAGGCTGGACAGGAATAGTAATAATATAGAAGTAGGTTTTTGCAATGAGAAGAATAATGTTGTATTAAGGGTTATTGGGAAAAAGCCTATTGAGATATACCAGATGATGATAAACAAAGAAAAGCTTCCTATAAGGAAGGATCATGCCGCTTATTTAGGCAGAGAACTGCAGAAAGCGTATATTGCTTTAAAACAGAATCTTGATTATGTCCAGGACGAAGAACTGGATTTTGGCAGGAAATTTAGTCAGTGAACCTGTATTTTATGAGGTAATATGAAGCTTTAATGCCGTCTCTCCAGGTTATCTTTTTTCCTTCATTGAATTTTCTGCCCATGAAATCAATCGGAACTTCAATTATTCTGTAGCCTTTCTTTAGGATTTTGGCGGTTATTTCCGGCTCGAAATCGAATCTTTTTGCTTTTAAGTTCATATTGGTTATAACTTCTTTTCTGAATACCTTGTAGCCGGTCTCCATATCCGTTATTTTTGCTCCATATAGTATGTTTGTCATTATTGTAAGGAAAAAATTTCCAAGATAATGCAGTTTGTACATCTTCTTTAGGTTTTTTTTTATTGCGTTTAACCTTGAGCCATATACAACTTTTGTTCTGTTTTCCATGATCGGCCTTAGCAATCTTTCATATTCTTCTGGATTGTATTCAAGGTCTGCATCCTGTATAAGAATAACATCTCCGGTTGCATGTTTTAAAGCTGTCCTTATCGCAGCACCTTTTCCCTGGTTTTTCTGATGGAAGAATACTTTTATGCTGCTATCCTTTAATTTTTCAAGCGACTCTTTTGTCGCATCAGTTGAGAAATCGTCAACAACAACAATCTCTTTTTCTACTTTGTTTAATTTTACATTCTTCACTTTATTGATTACCTGTATTACGCTCTTTTCTTCATTATAGACTGGAATAATAATAGATAGTTTCATTTATATTTTAGAATAATATTTGATTTAAAAATGTTGTCTATTTGTCCTTATAAGATTCAATAATCTGATTGATATAATTAGTCGTTGAATAACCCTTAACTTCTGGAATTAATTTAACTTTTCCTCCATTTCCTTCAACAGTTCCTTTCTCGATGATTTTACTTATATCATAATCTCCACCCTTAACATGAATATTTGGTTTTATTTGCTCAAGGATCTTTATAGGATCTTCTTCATCGAATATTGTTACATAATCAACACATTCTAATGCAGCTAAAGCTTCTGCTCTGTCATTCTCGTTATTCAATGGTCTTTTTGGACCTTTTATTTTTTTTGTTGAAGAATCTGAGTTAATGGCAACTATAAGTATGTCTCCAAGCTTTTTTGCTTCTTTTAGGTATCTTATATGGCCTATATGAAGAATATCAAAAACACCATTTGTAGTTATGACTCTCTTATTCTCCTTTCTGGATTCTTCTGAAATATCTTTCAATTCGCTGATTGTTTTTATTTTTGACATTTTTACTTGTTGATTTTCTCCATAATAATTTTTGCGGCTTCGTAAAGATTTCCGGCTATGAAATCCGGTTTTATGCCTTCTCTCTTTAAATCCTCTTTATGTTTTTCTCCATGCCCCGTCAGAACATAAACTGTGTTGCAACCCGCATTTATCCCCATCCCCACATCCCAGGAATGGTCTCCTATTGCCCAGGAATTTTTTATATCAATATCAAATTCATTTTCTGCATCTTTGATGTATTTTGCGTTTGGTTTTCTGCAGCCACAATTGTCTTCTGGCTTGTGCGGGCAAATGTATATTTTTTCAATCTCTATTCCGTGTTTTTTGAATTCTTCAAGCATTATATCATTAAACTTGTTTACATCATCTATTGTGAAATAGCCGCGGCCGATGCCTGATTGATTAGTCACTATGAAAAATTTGAAATCATTTTTTAACAGTTTTAAGGCGGCCATTACACCATCAATTAAGCTAAAATCTTCTGTTTTGTAAGTATATCCTCCGTCATTATTCAATGTTCCATCCCTATCTAAAAAAATCGCTTTATCCATTTTCAATACTTTTCCTTAATTCCTCTATGCTTACTGTTGACGTTCCTATCTTTCCTACAGTTATTCCTGCTGCATGATTCGCTATGATAGCAGCTTCTTCAAATGATGCTCCTGATGCTAAAGCAAGAGTCAATGTAGCTGCAGAAGTGTCACCAGCACCAACAATATCAAAAACTTCTTTTGCGAATGTAGGGATGCTTGTTATCTTTCCATCTTTCTCGAACAATGACATGCCTTTTTCCCCTTTGGTTATCAAGACTGTGCTGTTTAATTCTTCCAGCAATTTTTTGCCCATGTTACCTATATCTGCATCAGAAGGCTCTTCCTCTGCAAGGCCTGTCATCTCATGCGCTTCTTTGTGGTTAGGAGTTATCAAAGTAGCATTTTTGTAGAAGTCCTTGTGCTTTGGTTTTGGATCAACTACAATTATCTTGTTTTTTTCTTTGCACAGTTGAATTAAACGTCCCATCAAATTTTTTGTTATAGTTCCTTTTGCATAATCTGAAATAATTATAGCATCTATTTTGTCTATTTTTTTTGAAATAAAATCAAAAATTCTATTTTCGGTTTCAGATTCTACATAGCCTTTCTTTTCATAATCAAATCTTAACAATTGCTGGTTTCTTCCAAAGACTCTTACTTTTCGTATTGTTCTTTTGTTTTCGTCGGCAATTAAACCAGTCACATCAATATTTCTTTTTTTAAGTTCTTGAATTAATTTGTCTTTTGTCGTATCATTGCCTACAACACCTACCATGAACGATTTTGCACTTAAGGCTGCAATATTATTGGCGACATTAGCAGCGCCACCGGGGGCATAGCTTTCCCTGGAAACATTAACTATCTGCACTGGAGCTTCAGGACTTATTCTTGAAACATCTCCCCAGATGTATTTGTCCAGCATTACATCTCCTAAAATCAAGATATTTTTGTTTTTGAATTCCTCAACAAATTTAATTAGTTTATTCCCATCCATTTTCGTCTAACCATCCAAAATAATCTTTTATACCCTCTTTTAATGCCCATTTTGCCTTGAACCCCAGAACATTTTCAGCTTTTGTTGTGTCTGCTTGAGTATTGCTTTGGTACGTTTTTGGGTCGTAAGGCATGTCAAAGTATTCAGGTTCGAAATTTTTTCCCAGCACTTCATTCAGGACCTTAACTAGTTCATTAAAATCAGCGTCTACCCCAGTTCCAACATTATAAACTCCGCTTTTTGCATTTACTGCTGTAATTGTTGCATCAACAACGTCTTTTACATAAATATTATCTCTTTTTTGTTCTCCAGATTTGAAAATTCTTGGATTCTTTCCTGCTTTAATCTGCTTGCCTAGATGATAAATCATAGACGCTGCACGATTCTTGTATTTTTCTCTCGGTCCAAAGACGTTAAAGTACCTTAATCCTACAATATGCATCTTATCAAATAATTTGGAAGCGATATTATCCATCTCTAGCTTTGATTTTCCATATGCACTTAATAATTCCTTTTCCTGATCTTCTTTCATCGGTGTTTGGCCGTTACCATATAGACTGGCCGTAGAAGCGTAAATCAATTTAGCATTGTTCTTTTTTGCCAATTCAATCATATTTTTGAATCCTTGCAAATTTTTGTTGTAAGTTTCTTTGTCATCAGGATGTCTTGGATCTGTTATCGCAGCTTCATGGAATATTACATCAAACTGTCCATCAATATTAAAATTATTATCAGAAACATCAGCTTTAACGAACTTTCCATTGAAACCTTTTAGATTATCCTTATTTCCTGTTAAAAAATTGTCAACTACTGTAACTTCATTACCTTGTTTTTCCAGTTCTAAAGCAAGATTAGATCCGATAAACCCTGCGCCACCTGTTACTAAGCAGTTCATTCTGGCAACTCCAACTTATCTAAGTCAACTTTTCCTGATACTTCATCCCTGTAAGAATCAGAATCTTCATGATGTGTTGAGAATTCCATTATTTCAGAATCTTCAAGGCCTGTGAAACGATGTTTCGTATTTGGTTCAATCAAAATTGAGTGTCCAGGTAACATTATTTGTTTTTTATCTCCTATCTCCAGCAGGACTTTGCCTGTCAATACGTAGAATGTCTCATCTTTATTTTTATGGAAATGCATTGAGCATCTGAAACCTTTGTTTAGGATTAGTTTTTTTCCGCAATAGTCTCTATTAACTATCCAAATCTCTTTTCCCCATTCCTTTTCTACTTCTTTGTATTTTGTCATTATAGTATGAATAGTTCATACTCTTAGTATATAAATGTTTCGCCTATAAGTGTATACTGTAGTATATACTAAAATAGAAAAGTATAAAAAGTATGAAGTTATACTACTATTTCATACCTATGTCAAAGCCTAAAATTGCTATAAGTTTGGACAAATCTTTGCTTGATCTAGTAGACAGCAAGGTAGATGGTTCTGTGATTAGGTCAAGAAGCCAGGCAATGGAATTTTTTCTTAAGAAAGGTTTGCAGGAACAATCAATTAATACAGCTATTTTACTGATTAAGGGGGAACATCAACCTAATTTATTAAAAAAATTAAATGGAAAAACTCTGATAAGAAATCAGATAGGATTCTTCATCAAATACGGAATAAATAATTTATATATTGTAACTCAGCATACTAAAAATATTAATTTATTGCTGAATGAGATTTCAGATACTAATCTTAATGTTGAGATTGTCGAGACAGATGCAAAAGGAAATGCGGAAGCGTTGAAGGCAATAAAAAATAAAGTAAAGAACAGCTTTATTGTTATGTCTGGGGATACATACAACGATTTTGACTTATTAAAAATGATAAAGAAGCATTTGGAACTGGATAAGATGGCTACAATGGGGCTCATGACCAGAGAAAAAACCAGCGGTTATGGAACTGCAATTTTGGATGGGGACTTTATCGCTGATTTCCAGGAAAAACCAAAGCAAAGCTCCACAAATATTGTTAATGCTGGTATATATATCTTCAAACCAGAAGTATTTGAATTGTTTGATAATGTAAGTAGTCTCGAAAAAGACCTATTTTCCAAGTTAGCAAGATTAAAGCAGCTTATTGGATTCTTTACATATGGTGAATATGAGCATTTTGAATAGCAATAAAAAAATAATTATTTAAATGGACGATAATTCCTATTAACTATGGTAAAGCTGTATAGTAATCCCTGGAAAGATCGTGTAGGGTTTAAAAGTAAAGTCAAGTATGCTATAAGGGGAGTGTTCTACAAATGGTTGTTGAGAAAATACTGCAAAGGATCTAAGACGCTTCTGGATGTTGCCTGTGGTCCCGGGCAGTTCATGAAAATTGCAAGTAAGAGGGGCTTAGAGACTTATGGCTTAGAGGCCGATGAGAGGTACAAGGCAGAAAACGTCATTATGGGTGATTTGTGGGAGCATAAGGGAAAGTATGATGTCGTGTTTAACAGCTTTATACTTGAGCATATGAAAGACCATCAGAAGTTTGTAGATAAGATGGCATCTTTATCAGATGATATAGTCATAACAATCACTTCTTACCTATCGAAATGGTTTTACAATGTCCCCGATCACGAGAGGCCCGCAACCAAGATAGGGGTAAGTTGGATGTTCAGAAGGGCTGGTTTCAGAAATTTATTATCCATCCATATACCTTTCTATAAGGCTGTTGTTGTAGTGTCAAAGAAAGTTACTGACAAAGACCAAGACGATGAATCTAAGAAGATAAGAGCAGGGTTTTGGTGATTTCATACTTTTTTCGAGAAATGCAGAACTTTTATATCAAAAAAATTTTTCTCTTGGTCTAAGGTATATTTTTCCTCAAGAAAGGTCCTTGTATTCTCGTTGGGGTCTGTATATTTCTCAAATGAAAGTATCAGCCATACGCCATCTTTATTGTCCACCAACTGCGCAATTTCCTCTGTATCGTAAGCTGGATGCCTATTATCTGCGATACCATAATAATAATCGAAGGCTATGATAGTGGAAGCACGGTCGAGCAGAATAACTTCGTCATCTTTAATGTTATCTTTCATAAATGAAGCTACTTTTCCCCACTCACCCTTATTTACATTAACATAATACGATGCCAGAGGCAATAAGCTGAAAATCACAAATAAGAGAATCAAAACTTTTGAGTATTTCCACTTTAAACTCAATATACCTACAGATATCAATATTGCATATGCTGGAAATATGAAAATCAGAAATTTAGCAGGCCCAAATAAAGAGGCTGTAGGATGGAGAATTGAGAGTAACAGTTCTGATAAAAGTGGAACAAAGAACCAAAGTAATAGCAGTATTACCCAATTATTTTTCACAAAATATTTTAGCTTGAATAGCTCAAATTTTTTAAAAATAAAACCTTGCTTGTTCAATCTGCTCATGATGCTGAATATTCCTAGGGTGAACAATGCAGTCATAAGGATAACCAAGAGAAATGGGGATGTCACTAAAATCCAGTCGATAATTCCAAACTGTGAAAAATTTTGGTAGTAAATATTTTGCCTTAATTCCGTGGATGGATATATCCATGAGTTGAACGTAAACCAGAATTTTGCTATGCCTAGTATAGTAGGTTTGGCAAGATACATTGCCGCTCCAACCTTTTGTGATAAGACTTTTTGCAATATTGGAAGGTAAAATAACCCCATCAAAAATAAAGAAACTACGAGTTTTTTTGCAAATTTCGGGTGAAATTTAAACATTACTAACGCGTATGCAAATTGAAAAAATACAAAAAATATGTATATAAAGGCTGTATAAATCCCAATGATATTCACGATAGTCAACAACGCCAAATAGGACAATTTCTCTGTTTTGATTAATTTTACAAGAAAATAAACTGAGGATAAAACTATAAATGTTAAGAGGCTATAAAGCCGGGCTTCCTGAGAATATACTATGTTTAGCATGCTTAAGGAAAAAATGAAAGAAGAAAGCAAAGCTACCTTCTTGTCGGTTAATTCCTTTGCAACAAAATAAACAAGAAGTATGGACAACGACCCAAATAATGCTGATAAGATCCTTAATGATAATTCGCTGACACCAAATAACTTGGTCCAGAAATATAATAGAGAATAATAAAGAGGCAAATCATTCCCTTCTTCCTCGAAATATTCTGGTGTCACATTCCCGCGGATAAAACCGTTGCTGAATATTTCGAAGAAGTTATAATCTCTGACAGCAGTAGCTGTTGCAGTTTCATCAAGCCAGAAACTCTCATCCCCTATGTTGTAAAACCTTAGAAAAATGCCCAGTAGCAATATTAATGACAGCAAGAGTATCAAAGTTTTTTTATTTATCATTTTTATGTAAAGCCTTACTTACAATCTTTATAACATCATTTACTTGTATTTTCTTTACGCAGGCATTTTGTATGCCACGTTTACATTGTCCAACTTGGCCTTTATGTACATTTATGCATGCGTCCTGAGTTTTTTTCTTGTATATATAATAACCATTTTTTCCAAATGGCCTGAACCTCACTGGAAGGTTGCATCCGAACAGACCAATAGTTTGAACGCGTTGAGCGGCGGCAACATGCATTGGTCCTGAATCATTGCCAACAAATAACTTACATAATGAAATTAAATAAAACATTTCTCTGGTATTGATTTTTCCGGCTACATTTAAAGATTTTTTTTTGTTAATTATCAAACTTTGTATTTCCTTGATGTATTTTTCTTCATCTTTGCTCCCTATTAGAATTATTTTTGCACCGTATTTTTTAATCAGGTTGTTAGCGACTTCAGCGAATCTTTCTTTAGGCCACATCCTTTCTTTTACGGATTCAGCAGCTCCTACACCAAATCCCACAATAAAATTCTTTTTCGTAATATTATTTTTTTTCAATAAGATGTCAACATTTTTTTTATCATTCGAAGAATAATTTAGTAAAGGCAACTTATCAACGGTTTTTTTAATTCCCAATGGCTTTAGCAAGTCTAGAAATGTATAAACAACATGCTGTCCGTCATTATAATCCGTGGTTTTGGTGTATAAATTTGACCTTATGCCATGAGAATATCCTATTCTTTCTTTACCTGTATAAAAAGCTATGATTGAGGAAATATTGAGATACTCTTCCATATCAATAACAAGGTCATATTTTTTTAGATTTTTTAAAATGAACAGTTTGATAGAAAAAGGATTTAGATTTAGAACTTTTACATTATTAATACTTTTATTTTTATAATAGACATCTCTGTTTCTTGATGTAACTAGGATATCTATCTGTTTTTTTTTGTATTTATCCCTTAATGCTTTTATTGCTGGAAGTGTCAGTATGCTTTCTCCAAGTCCCCATAACTGTATAATCAATATTTTGTTGTAATCATGAACTGTTTTACGGCCAAAAAGCTTGTTTATTGATAGGAATGAACATAACAATAATCCAAGATATTTATCCAAGAATTTTATTAGATTAACAGATGTCATTTAATTTTCTTTATTTGCGTTTTAAAGCAACATTCCTGACAACTTCTTCCAATTTCCTTTGGTTTTTCCTGACTATCGTGTATGTATAGAAAACAACGAATATTATGAAGAGGAAGCCTGCAATTATGAAGAAATCCAGTACTCTTGCAATGCTTAATGTGGCCAGCACAGGATCTAGAATCTGCGGAAACAAGGTAACTATCACAAATACCCCCCAGAACAGGAACCAGAAACTATACTCTTTGATTGTAAATTCCTTCCTTTTGTACTGAAGGAAAGTATAGTAGATCATGAAAAATCCGAATAAAATTCCTAAGATCTGTATCCCGAGTATGTTTGCCATTTTTATCTCAAATGTTATTTAATTTCCACATCAACAGATTAAATACAATTTTTATCCCATCAAGCATCGTTGTTCCTTTGTACTTATCCGAATAAATAGTTTCTATGGGAACTTCTGTATATCCTAATCTGTATTTCCCTATCTTTGCTATCATCTCACTTTCCATGCTGTAGTCGGATGCCTTCCACCTTAATTTCTTATATGCTTTTCTGGTAAAAGCCCTATAACCACATTGGCTATCTTTGATTTTTATCCCATATAAAAAGCTTATCGTTTTATTGATGAACCAATTGCCGAGTTTTAGAATGGATGGCATATTCTTTTTTTGTTTCCTGTATGCAAGCACTATATCATGATCCTCTATTTTTTTCAGAAATTTTGGAATTTCCTTAGGATTGTGTTGAGCATCAGCGTCTATCACAAGAATAATATCTGCTTTGTTTTTTGCAGCATAATCACAACCTGTTTTTAGAGCAGCACCTTTCCCCATATTTACCAAATGTCTTAAGACAATGGCTTTGCTTTTTTTTGATATCTCCTCAGTTTTGTCCTTGCTGCCATCATCAACAACAATAACACGATCAACATATTTTTTTGTTTCTTTGATTACCTTAGGTATGTATTTATCTTCATTATATGCGGGTATTATCGCAAATACTTTCTTTTTCATGTGTGTAGGTAATATTTAGGCATTTAAAAATCTTAGGAATTATAGAATTATTTGGCCCTAAATCCATCAGTTTTCTATTGCTTGGTGTTGAGGTGTGATTTGTATCTCATCCTGTTGTTGGGTTTCTATCATATGTTATTTCCTTCCCAATCAACCTTCCAGACTAGGATCCTGGTGCCAAATACGCTATTCTCGTCACTAAATTTTTTGAAATGTTTTAATCCAGCACCTTCCTGGTAAAACAATCTTGTGAACATGGAAGCTGTGAGGTCAGAATCCATTGCTATAGCGGTATAACTTTCACCGTCCTTTATCAAAGCTATTCCAAGGCTTCTACCATTTTGTAAGTTTATGATAGATTCATTATATTCTCTTACCATTATGCCCCTGTCAGTTGGGAATGATACTGATTTTGGATGCAGTCTTCCTGTTGAACTATCTGCATAGATATCATTTGCAGTCAAGTTAACTATTAATGGGATGCCAGATATGTCGCAACTAAGTGTTTTGTTGTCTATTTTACCACAGCCGGTTGATCCTGCATACCCTGGCCATGGAGCGATCCAGCTATTTGCTTGGTCACTTGTTGTTACGCCTTGGACCTCATAGAATAAATCCTCTGCCTCATCATCCTGGTAACCAAATCTTTCCTTCAGAAACTCAACACTTTTATCTTGGTCATTATCGTACTCTTTCTTTTTTAGTGTATTATATACCAGCGCCCTATCAAAGTTCCAGCTTCCGAAGTGTCCCCAAACACCGCTCTTTCCGACCATATCTCCTGAGGTTATAAAATAGTTCTCAGGAGGCTCGCAATGTGTCTTTTCAAGTATTTTTTCAGTAGCTTCTTTATCGAATTTATCAATTAAGATATTTCTTGCATCCTCTTTGTTCAGAGGCATTATTTCGTACATTGCGTTTATGGATTCAAGACCATCCTCTGTATACTCTGAAACGATGTTAAACCCCTCCCTACTGCCGCAATCTAGCATTCTTAAGATCCCTATTGCTAATTCTTCATCGTCTGTTAATAAGACTTTACCTATCCAATGTGCTTGTGGTAGGTTCTGGCTTGTACCATCAAAAGTTACAGGCCTGTCAGCCCAAAATTTAAACCAGTGGCCGAAGTCCCACCAGGAGTTTATAATTGCGTCTGGTTGTGAATCTTCTTTTATTTTTTGCAAAGAAGAAGCCCAGGCGTCGTCAAGACTTGGTATCTCTGCCCTTACTGTATTTATTGCGCTGTTGCAAGTGGAGCCTAAACAGAAAGGTGGAAATGGAACTGGCACTACTCCTGCAATGAGTAGCACAATAAATGCTATAAGAATCTTTGATATGTATTTATTTATGTGCAGTCCTTTGGAGATCCATTTGTTTGTGTATCTGTAGAACTCTCCAGATGCAATGCCAAATCCTATTGCGAATGCGGGCACCATAAGAAGAATGAATCTTATACCTTTAGTGCTTGCGAAAATGGTTGTTATGAACCATAAAATAAGGAATATTGCATATTTTATCTCTATGTCCTTGTCAGATTCCCATAAAGCTATAATAATTCTGATTGCAATTGGTATGATTATCAATATCAAGAAAGTATTTAAGTCTTGGATTTTGAGTATGAGTATTAGGAGGTACCATGCCAGTGTGCCGCCAACGAACCACAACCTTTTGCGGCCTTTGTTTGTTGCCAATGTCAAAGCAATTCCCATCAGTGAAATCAAGAAAAAGTAGAACTTCCCTAGACCTACTTGGTTTATTACATTATCCAGGGATGCAGGATTCTGCTCTGCCACTGTTGTAAAAACATTCGGCCATATTTTGGTGATGCCTACTTCTTTCAGTTTTGCAAACCCTGTAGGATTAGTATAGAATTTTTTAAATTGCCCGTAACTTACAAAGAAACTTACACTTATTCCTGCAACTATGAAAAAGATCATCAAGAATGTGAGGGAATTTTTCACTGCTTTTTGTTTAGTGAAATTAGTGATCTTCCCCATCAGTTCTTTTCGGTGTACAAAGATGTAGTAGGCTATGTAGAGTACAGTGGAAATCAATATGAAATCAAAGATATACCACCATCCGCCCCAAGTCATACTGTATAATCCGACTAAAAGCCCGGCCAAAACACTAAGTACTATGTTCTTCTTTGTTGTCTTTGATTCAAGAGCCTCCAGGAAAATCCATGCTATGAATAATGGAAACATGATGTTATAGGCATCTGTATCGGCAAAACCGCCTACAGTCCTGTTTAAGAATGACGGATGTATTGCTATGATTAAGGCTGCTATAAATGCACCAAAATTACCGGTAACTTTCCTAGTTATGAAGAATGTGGGTATTACCGACAAGGCTGAAATAATCACTGGAGTGTAAAACGCTACAGACAGTAGATTAAGGTTTTGGTTGAAGAAGCTGAGTACTTTGAATAGGAAAGCTATGAAGTAAGCATGGAACATATCAAAAGGAACTCCCCTTCCAACAGGGGCTAACATGTGTGTGTCCCATGGTTTGCCATTTCTGAGTTCATCTCCTGGATGGCCGTTTTGTAGTATGTTTCTTGCATGCCGTGTCCAGAAGTAAGGATCTATTGCAAGCAGGTATGTCTGGCCAGTATCGTCCTGCATTCTTGATTTTATAGCCTGAGAATTTGCATAAATCTGCTGGTCCACATTGGATTGTTGTTCTTGCAGCACTTTCTGCAGCTCATTATCCACCAACACATCCTTGTTCTGTTGTGGGAGGTTCGGATACTGTTGATTTACTTGAGATGATATTTGAGATCTAAGACTATTAATGACTGACTCAGTTGCCCATTGGTCTGTTATAGGTAGATATGCTGGCTGCACCCTCAAAAAAATAGCTAGGAAAATAGGTATCAGTATGAATATCAGTGCTCTGTATTGAATAAAGAAATTCGAAATCTTTTTGAAATCGACGGCTAGTTCATCTTCCTTGGCTTCAGATTTTGTTTCGTCAGAACTTTTTTTGAAAATGTTTTTTAAGTTTTTAAGTTTTGATAAGTCGAATGAGATTTCATCATCATCTTTTTCTTCTTTTACATTATCTTTTGTTGTGTTTTGCTCTTGTGGTGATTCTTTCTTTTGAAAAATGTTTTTTATTTTCCCAAAGTCAATGCTAATTTCATCATCATCTTTTTCTTCAACATTTTTTTGTGATTCTACTTTAGTTTCTTGTTTTATTTCATCAGTTTTATTTGTTTCTTCTTTTATTTCTGCCTGTACTTCTGGCTTTTTATCTTCTTCCTTTTTCTTTTTGAAAAAGTTTTTTATTTTCCCCAGATCAAGAGAAATCTCGTCGTCTTTTTCTTCCATTCACATCCCTTACAGGAAAGAAAAGGTATCATTTTTAAAAACTTTTGCTTTGATTAGAGAGCAAATTTAGAGAACCTCAAAAACCTTGGCTCTCTCAATAATAAATTCAAGACCAAAGGTATTGGTGTGTCTCGGTCATATTTTTTCAAAATCTTTTTTACTTTTTCCTGAGACATTAAATTAAGAAGTTTGTCATAATCATCATCAGAAAATTTATTCAGGACATTCCTTATCTTCAAATGCAATAACAATTCTCTGCCCGATTGTTTTCTAAATTCATCATTATAGTTCTTATTATTAATAATACAATCACATAATGTCTGTGCTGCTTTGAATGAAGGTATTATTCCTCCTCCGGTTGTGGCTTTTACTTGCGAAGCTGCGTCGCCTATTAAGTATATATTATCTTTTTGAATAGTATGTTTTGGATTATAGACTGGAATAATGCCTGATTCCCAACACAAAATTTCTCTTTTTCCGGTTACATTCTCTAAGAATTTATAGAAATGCTCTTTTGTGCTGTTAAATGTACCTAAGCCTAACCTAACTGTATCTTCTGATTCCGGGACTACCCAGCCAAAGAAATTCGGAAAATTACTTCCAAAGTGAGTTTCAAATGCACCTAGATTTGTTTTTAACTTAACTTTTGCCTGCATTCCGATGTAGAATTTTGGATTTGAATTAAAGCCAGCTGATTTTGCGACAGTAGAAGATGGACCATCAGCACCTATAATAATTTCAGATTCGATATTTTTAGTTTCATTATTATTTTTATCTTTTATTCTTATTTTATTTTTTCCTTCTAATGAAATGAATTGATGATTGACCAGAACTTTTACCCCTTCGATAATAGCTTTGTTGGCCATAAATTCATCAAACTTATTGCGCCACATCACTATCTCATCTATATTAGCTTCTATTCTGTTATTTTTGCTTACGACAATGACTTTGTTGCATCGATTAGCAACTATATTATTAGGCAACTTTACAAACTTTTCAATAGAACCAGTTACAATACCTGTACATTGGACTGGATTTCCTATTTTTTCATGCTCTTCTATTAATGTAACATCTTTTCCCTTTTTCGCGAGAAGATAGGCAAGATAGCTTCCTGCCGGTCCAGCCCCAACTATTGTTATCATGTTTTTTTGTGGAAATTGAAAGATTTATTAATGATTCTATTTTTGGAATCCAAATACTTAAATATATGTTTTTATAACTATATAATAGTCATTCAATGTATTTACTGGAGTATACTAAACTAACGAAACATTTAAATATAAGTGTGGGATAATTGGTTTATATTCGGTTTAATAATAAAAACAATTGGGGGGGATTTTAAAAATGATAAAACAGATTTTCAGTTTATTGACGGTATTTCTAATCGGAGTTTTAATGAGTTCTACAGTTTTTGCAGACAAGTTAATTGATGAGGTAAAAATCAATGGGGATGCAGTAACTCAGAGTGGAACTAATTTTATCCTCGATGTTGAGAGGGGAGACGACCTAAATCTAAAAGTTAAGTTCAGGTCAAACACTACTGATGTTGATGATGTACAGATAGAAGCTGTCGTAAGAGGTATAGACAGCAACACAAGAGTTGAAGACATAACTGACGTTTTTGATGCTACGGCAAACGTGACTTATATCAAAAAACTATCACTTCCTTTAATAGATAAGATAGATCAGGATGGATACAAATTAAGGATAAGAATTTCTGACAGAGATACAGCAACTGTTGAGCAAACTTATGAACTAAGAGTTGATACAAAAAGACATGACGTTGAAGTAAGAGATGTTGTTCTTTCACCTAGCTCAGAAGTTAAGGCTGGAAGAGCATTGCTTGCAACTGTTAGAGTAGCAAACAGAGGAGAGAAAGACGAAGACGGAGTTAAGGTTGTTGTGAGCGTACCGTCATTGGGAGTATCAGCTGCTGACTTTATTGATGAGCTTGAGGCAGAAGATAAGAATGATGACCAAGCAACAACTGAGGAAATGTTCTTAAGAATACCTGATGATGCAGAAACAGGCGAGTATGAGGTTGTTGTTGATGTCTTTTTTGATGACGGCGACAAGAAGAATTCATACATCACATCAATATTTGTTTTAGGAGACGAAGCATCTGTACAGGTTCCTAAATCAGAGGAAAAAACAATCATAACAGTTGCTGCTGATAAGCAAAATGTAGCCCAAGGGGGCTCAGAAGCTGCTTATCCAATAGCATTGACAAATGCAGGAACAAGTTCCAAGACTTACACAGTAAGGGCTGACGGGGCTGCATGGGCAAACCTAAGAGTAAGCCCATCAAACGTTCTTGTCGTTGATGCTGGAGACAGCAAAGCATTTACTGTCTTTGTATCTGCAGGTGGAAATGCTCCAGCTGGAGACCAGACATTTACAGTAACTGTAAGCAGCGGAGATAAAGTATTGAAGCAACTGCCTTTAAGTGTGAATGTTGATGAAGGACAAGCAAACGGAGCTGCTAAGTTAAAGAGAGGTCTTGAAGTTGGCCTTGTAGTTTTGGTAATCTTGCTTGTTATAATCGGTTTGATAATCGGCTTCAGCAAGCTTAGAGGAGACGAAGAGGAAGACGGCAGCGAAGAAGGCAAAGAATACTATTAGATTTCTTTTTTATTATCTTTTTTATATTTATCTTGTTTCTTACTAGGTATACTATGCCAAAATGAATATAAAAAAAATCTGGGCAAACTTATTTTTATTTGCTTTATTGATTAGTTTAGCCAATGCGCAGGAAGACTTTAAAGCAACTTCTACACCGTCTGTTGAGCTTTGTCCATGTTCGGGCCAGGCTTATACTGTTACTGTCGAAAATACAGGAACTACTGCAAGTTCTTACAGGATTTTGGGAGATGGAGCTGCAAAAGAGTGGATCACATTTAACCCTGATAAGTTTGTATTAAATCCCGGCCAAAAAGGAACATTTTCTGTTGTGGTAAACTCTGTTTGCAATATCCAAGGAGACTTTGATCTGGATATTTTCATAGCTACAAACAATGGATTGGCAAAAGTTATCAAACAAAATCTTGAATTTTCTGCATGTTATGATTATTCCTTAGATTCCGGAGAAATTGTCGAGGATGTCGAGGAAAGTCTGAGTTTCTTAGAACAAGGCTCTTCTTATTCCTTATGCAAGAATGAGCAGAAATCCATTCCAGTACTGATAACTAACAATGAAGATTTTGAGAATAGATATAGGTTAGTTTTAGACGCTCCAGAGTGGGCAGGATTGAATGGAGATAGCGTAAGATTAGGCACAAAAAAATCTGGGATTGTACTTATAAATTTTGACACAACAGGCATTGAAGGAGAATTTGATTTTAAGTTAAATTCTATAAGCGAACTTGGACAAGTACAGAGAAAAAAGAATGTTCACGTCGAAGTAGGAGAATGTTATGCTTTGGAAGTTGATATAGGAAAAGAAAATGATGTAATTTGTGGTGGAGAAGAAGTCGACTATGATGTTATTGTGGAAAATTTAGGAACATTGGGTCAAAATATTGAACTGGAATCAAATGGTCCGGAATGGGGAAGCATTGGGAATGCATCTTTCTATCTAAATTCCAGAGAGGAAAGGACTGTAAAATTGAGCGTAAAGCCAGGTGATGATGTTTCTGGAAGCTTTTCAGTTGGAGT
>CAYXZV010000009.1:0-22501 GCA_964469645.1 uncultured Methanosarcinales archaeon
CAAGGTAGCAAAAAAATCTGTACTGTTCCTAGAAAACATTTACTAGAAACAAATAGGTCTGGGCTTAAAACTCCAAAATATGCTAAAGCTCCTATAGCCACCAAAACAACCATTACTACCCAACCATATGTCATTAAGAATTCTAAAGCAGCCTGAGATTTATGTTTTATCTTACCTCTTTTTTGCATATATCTATTATATCTTGACTTAGAACTATTAAAGATTTTCTGAATTAAGTTGTTTTATAAGTCCCAGGCTCCATAAAAACTTTATCTGTTTTGACTGCTAAACCCTTTTTTTTCTTTAAGATATCATCAGAATTCATAGTTGCAGTTCCTAAAGCAATTAATTCATCTTTTAAGGTCATAATTGCAACTAAATCGTTTTCAAAAATACAATCATTTAATTTGCTTATTCCAGGGATGTTTAAATCTGCGCCGTGGCATAAAGTGTCTACAGTCGTGTCAAAGACCCATATTTTAGGCAGATGTTGGATTGCATTTTCTACTGGTTGGATTATTTTTCTCAAGAATTTATCGTTTTTTTCTTCTTTATAGAAATGATAAGCATCTGTCAAATCCTGGAGCGTAAATAAACTGTCTTCTTTGAATGGGCCTGCTTTTGTTCTTCTAAGTTCCTGCATATGAGCTCCAATCTTTAGTTTCTGTCCCAGATCATGGATTAATTTTCTAATATAAGTTCCTGCTTCACAGCCTACAACAAATAAAACATCTTGCTCTTCTTTTTCTAGAATATCAAAATAATAGATTTCCCTTTCTCTCTTTACTCTTTTTACTGCACTCTTTAATGGTGGGATTTGCTTTATCTTTCCAGTGAAATTTCTCTTTATTGTTTCCTTTAGTTTTGTTTCTCCTACATCTTTATGCAGATGCATAATGCCAGTGTATTCTTTTCCTGATTTGAGCAAGGCTTGCACAACTTTTGTTGCTCGGCCTAATGCCACTGGTAGAAGACCATGGACATGAGGATCTAAAGTTCCACTGTGTCCTGATTTGTCTATATTTAATATTTTTTGAACGTAATCACTTACTTGATGAGAAGTAGGGCCTTGAGGCTTGTTTAGGTTGATAACTCCATAATTAATTATTTCTTCTGTTGTTCTTTCCTCAGGTTTACAGCCTAGCTTGCTGTCTGTCTTTGCTTCTTTTTTAACTAATGTTTTTCTTTCTATTTTTTCAAATGGGAGTAAATGCTCTGTCATATAAGTTGAGAAAGAATGTTGGTTTAATAAGGTTATTATTCGTTTTATGGTACTGTAAAATTAGGGGATGCAACAACGGAGCCTGTCGGAGCTTCTGAAGGTATTAATATCAATGCTGCTGCAAATATAATAATCAAAATTATAATTATAATAAGACTTATTACTAGCTTCTTATCTACCATCTCTTTTTAATTACACACCTCTTTTTTATTGTTCTTAAATTGGTCGTTAATAAACTTTTCTTATTTTCCCCATCGCCATTTCCATCCGCCTTCTGTTTTGTATTTTGATATTATTATTAAGGGTATTATGATCAAAATTAATTCAATAATCAATCTCGGTGTGTTATTTTGAAGCTCGATTGTACGTCCTATGACAAGCAAAATAAAAAATATAGTGATTAACCAGCCTTCCCAAGATGATGGAGTTGCACCGTAACCGAATCTTTTTTGTTTGAACCAGTATTTGTTTGGCACTTTGCTCCACCTTTCCCATTTCCCTTTCCATAGGTTATAAATTTTTCCTTAGATTTATAAATTCAAATCAATTACTTATGGGAATGGCCACTAACAGACCTTCACACTTTTATGAATTAACTCAAGAAAGGCAAAGTGAATTTATTGGAAAATTTCTTCGACAATTGAAACAAGATTTTGGGATTAAGCGTATGTACTATCCTGCTGTCGGTGAAGATAGAATCCTGGAAACAGCATTCACATTAGAGGAGTTAGTTTACGCAGATGTAGAAATAGCAGAATCAATGGGATCTGTTCCGGTTATGATAGCAGATCTGGGATCAGATCCTAATGACCCTAGGGGAACATATGAGGGAAATCCTTTTCCGAATGGTCATTTTGATGGTGTCTTCTATCAAGATGGACATATGAGCATGCATGAACTTATGGGTGTGCTTGAAACTTTACGAGTTAATGGTGTGCTTGTTTTCAGCAGGAAAAATTGCGGGCAAGAAGTCCCAATACAAGTGCTTGAAGAAACAAAAGGACTAAGTCGATCAGATCGTCCTTACATTCCTCCGTTCTACGCAGTTTTCCAGAAAACTGGCCCAACTCCGACAGCAAGAGAAATACTTGACATTCCAGGCTATGATCCTATGCAATATATGCATATTGGTTAAAATTCATTACTTCTTAAACCTGTACTTGAACTGATTCTTCCGATTTGTTTCTTTAAAATTTATTGCTTTGCTTTCCCTTAATTTTTTGAGGCAGTTTGTAACTGAGCCTATAGAAACCCCTAATTTTTTAGATATCTCTTTAGAGAGAAACCAGTTACTCTTATTCCTTTTTAAAAAAATATAAACTTCTTGCTGCCCCATATCTACACCCCTCAAGAACTGTGTTTAAATAGGTTTCTTATCTTTTCCCTTTGCTGAATAATTTTTATATACTTCTTTTTTACACTTCTCACATAATCCAGAATGGAGAGGATAAACAGTAAAAAACGTTTTACACTTTTTACACAATACCTTATATTTTATCATAAATACTCTTTCTTGTTGTTCTATTGGTGGAACTTATATAAACTTATTGTCTAAAAAGCCCTGATTTAAGAGGAGGGTTTTTAAAGGGTGCCACTATACCTTGTAGTATGTTTCAATCAGGCAATTACATTAACGTGTTGTGGGATCCCCAGTATGAAAGATATAGTGGAGATTGGACGTTGGGAGAGGTTAATGGAACAGGTTCTCTTGGTAATGATTTAGAAGATTTAACCAGAAATGTTGTTTCTCGTTCAGAAGGGAGTAATCTAATGGAAGTAGCTGTGATGAGTAGAACAAGGGGCAATTTATTTGACAGAACTCATTCCCTTCCTACAGATGATTTTGAATTAATGTTTGAATTTCTAAGTGATCCGGATTATAATCCAACAGGAATTAATTTTAGTAGGGGGTAAAATAAGTTTAATCTTCAAAAAATACTACAAATTCTTTAAAAATAGTTTATAGCCAAAACAGGGGTTTATAGCCAAAGCCCACAAAACCGATAGCTTTATATAGTACTGCTCATTTACTTTTTTAGGAAATTGGGATGATTTTAATTAAAAGACTAGTATATGGAGGATAATAAAAAATGACACAAAATCAGAATGTACAACCGATATTTATTCTACCGGAAGGATCACAAAGATCTGTAGGCAGGGAAGCGCAAAGAAATAATATTATGGCAGCTAAATTAGTAGGTGAAACTGTCAGGACAACTTTAGGTCCAAAAGGTATGGACAAGATGATTGTAGACAGCTTAGGTGATGTTACTGTTACTAATGATGGTGTTACAATTCTGGAAGAGATGAATATTGAACATCCTTCTGCAAAGATGATTGTGGAAGTCGCTAAGACTCAAGAAGATGAGATTGGAGATGGAACTACTACTGCAGTTGTTTTAGCTGGAGAATTACTAAAAAATGCTGAAGAGCTTTTAGATAAAGAAGTTCATCCTGCTGTTATAGCCAGAGGTTATAGGTTAGCAGAAACAAAAGCACAGGAAGTTCTAGACCAAATAGGAGAAAAAGCAACTAATGATACTGTTTTAAAACAAATTGCACAGACAGCAATGACAGGAAAAGGCGCTGAATATTCTAAAGACACATTAGCAACATTATCTGTCCAGGCAGTCCAGATGGTTGCAGAGGAAAATAATGATGTTGATAAAGATAATATCAAGATTGAAAAGAGAACTGGTGGTTCTGTAGATGATTCTGAATTAATCAAAGGTATTGTTATAGATAAAGAAAGATTAAGCCCTGGAATGCCAAGGGTTGTAAAGGACGCTAAGATAGCTTTGATAGACAGAGAAATAGAGATCAAGAAAACAGAAATTGATGCCAATATACAAATAAAAACACCAGATCAGATGCAGGGTTTCCTAGACCAGGAAGAGAAGATGCTGCAGGATATGGTTGATCAGGTGACATCCACTGGAGCAAATGTTGTTTTGTGCCAGAAAGGTATTGATGATGTTGCTATACATTTCTTAGCAAAGAAAGGAGTCTATGCAGTAAGGAGAGTATCAGAAAGTGATATGAAAAAGATTGCTAAGGCAACTAGTGCAAAGATTGTCAATAACCTAAAAGATTTAAGTGAAAATGATTTAGGTTCAGCAGGAACTGTTGAAGAAAAGAAAGTAGGAGATGATGAATTTACATACATCATGGACTGCAAAAATCCTAAAGCAGTTACTTTATTGATCAGAGGCGGAACAGAGCATGTTACAAATGAGATAGAAAGAGCTGTAACTGATGCTGTTGGAGATGTTGCAGCTGCATTGAAAACTGGAATGGTTGTAGCAGGCGCAGGAGCTCCTGAAATTGAGCTTTCGATGGCTCTTAGAAGATATGCTAATTCTCTTTCAGGAAGAGAACAGCTGGCAGTAGAAGCGTTTGCTGATACAATGGAGATAATTCCAAGAACTCTAATAGAAAATGCAGGTTTAGATCCTATAGACGCAATGACAGACCTTAAGGCTGCTCATTCAAAGAAGCAGAAATGGGCTGGAATCGACGTCTTTACTGGAAAAGTAATGGATGCATGGAAGAGAGGTGTTATTGAACCTTTGAAAATCAAAACACAAGCTGTTTCTTCAGCTGCTGAAGTTGCTGTTATGGTACTAAGGATTGATGATGTAATCCAATCCACAGGCTCGAAAGAACCTGCTGGCGGCGGAATGCCTCCGGGTGGAATGCCACCTGGAATGGGCGGAATGCCTGGAATGATGTAAGTTTTTTATTCTATTTTTCTGATTCTTATTTCATAATATTTCTATATTACTCCCAAAACCTTTAAATACAATTTCTTAAATAATAACTATCATGAAGAATATTCCTAAATTCAAATCTTTTAAAGAACGAATAGATTTCTATTTCAAAGATGTGGAAACATACCCTGGAAGGCTGACTGATTTCATTATTTTATTTCTGATAATTGTTTCGAGCATCATATTCATCATCCTCTCTACAAATATTTCTGATTCTTTGAGGAATATTTTAGAGCAAATAGATGCTGTGATTATGATATTATTTACTGTAGAATATTTATTGAGATTATGGGTTGCTGAAAACAAGTTTAAGCATATAACCCAAGTGTATTCAATTGTCGATCTTGTAGCAATACTTCCATTCTACTTAGGGTTATCAGGTTTAGGTTTTGTGAGAGTATTCAGGGTATTCAGGATCTTAAGGTTAATAAGATACATAAAGAAAAAATACTTGTTTGCAAGAATAACCAGTATAGATACATATATCCTTGTAAGGATAATTTTCACAATCTTTGCAATAATATTTGTTTCTTCTGGATTGATATTCTTTATTGAGCACAACGTAAATCCTGATCGCTTTAACACATTCTTTGATGCCATTTATTATTCTGTTGTAACATTGACAACAGTAGGTTTTGGAGATATTACACCAGTGTCGGCTGCAGGGAAACTAGTAACTATAGGGATGATACTAAGCGGAGTTATATTTATTCCCTGGCAGATAAGCATATTCCTAAAGAGAATAATACACACAGCAGGAAAGGTAAGAGTCCTATGCAAAAAATGCGGCTTAAGATATCATGACCCGGATTCTTCACATTGCAGAAGCTGCGGCAGTAATATCTATATCCCTCAAAGGGAAAAATATTTCTAATATCATCTCCTTATAGCAAGGACATAAGCAGAAATAGCCGCAACTATAATTGTGTATGTTATGGAGAATCTGACTAAATTAGAAGTGTCTACTGCATTGAAGGCATAGATCATTAATGTGGATATGCCTGCAAAGAAAATAAATGGGGGTATGGCATGCTTGAATTTTTTCTCTGAAACGAAGTAAGTAACAGATATGAGAAAAAAGGAAACCATGGATATGAATAGGAAAATTATGGTTATGTTCATGTACTCTATGCTCTCAAAATGTAGTGTTGCAAATATTGAAATATAAACAGTGAACATAAATGCTGCAAAAATAGAAGCTAGGTAAAACCATGTTGGAACTCCTGCCCGGATCAATCTCTTAAATCCCTTCTCTGCTTCCATCATGCCTACTTCTTCTTCTACGTGCCTTAAATCTGCTTCTTCCTTTTTTCTATAAATACTGCCGGGGGTTTTTTTGAATAAATCAGGTAAGAGTGGCTTATGTGTCTTTCTATGGGTTTTAGAATGAACAGATTTATGTTTCCTGGATTTGCTTCCTCTTTTTTTGGACATTTTATATCCATATGAAATATGATTTTTAAACTTATCTATTATTGTGATTGTAAATATTGGTCTATTATATCATCTGCTACCTCTTGGACTGTATTTGACTCTATTGCAAAGCCTAATCCTTCAAATCCTGCTGCCTTGAAGTTATTCAGGCCTATAATCCTGGAGTTTGCGTTGACTAAAGGACCTCCTGAGTTTCCAGGGTTTATAGGAACATCTGTCTGTAAGTAAATATCAAGATTATTTGGCCCTGTTCTATGTACAGCTGATACAATGCCTTCTGTTACCGTAAATGACAAGCCAGCAGGATTACCTAATGCTATTACTCTTTCTCCTACATCGACATCATCTGAATCTGCGAACCTTAAATTAGGCAATGAAGCATCGACCTTAAGGACTGCAACATCAGCAACATCATTAAAACCGATCAAAGCAGCATCATAAACTTCATTTCCATAAGTCAATATTCTTATTAGGCTAGCATCATCAACAACATGGTAGTTAGTTACAATAAAACCTCGGTCATCAATGATTACTCCTGAACCCAATCCCTTATCTGTCCCTACGCTTACAACTGATTGTATCACATCATCAATTATTGCAGTAAAGTCCTGGCTCTTTACCTTTATGCTCTTTAATTCGTCTTTTAGTTCTCCTAATTGTATCTCGCTTTGCTTCTCTATCTCATCGATTAAGCTGGTTAGGGTGTTTAATTCCCGCTCGTTTTTATTTTCAAAATTCCTTAGGTTTGTGTCAACAAGGCCTATTTCGCTTGTAAGGTTTTTGTTTAATGAGGAAATATCATTGCTTAAATCTTGATTTAATTCTTTTAAATCTGATACCATCTTATTGTCTAAGACCAAAAGTTTTGTATTTAGATCATCTATCTTATTGTTGTAATAAATGATTAAGCTTATGGATACTGCTATAAGAAGGACTATTGAAATGATGAGAACTTTAGTTGAGTTGAGGTTTAGTTTTGGCATATTATCCATTATTTAACCGGCAGTTATAAAATTTTGCAAAAACATCAATGCTAATGCTGCAGCGACTATGACACCATAAACTTTCTTATTCCATCTTAATACTTTTGCCCCATCTAAGTTCCATATCGGTATCATGTTGAATAACGCTAACCACGAATTTATGAAAAATCCATAAAATGCTATGATACTAAAAAATCCTCCAAACGATGAAAAAAACAATAATAGGAATAAAACAGATAAGATTATGTTTACTACCGGTCCTGCTGCAGATATCATGCCGTTTCTTCTTGTTCCTACAGGTCCTGAAATCATTACTGCTCCTGGTGCTGCAAATACAAACCCAAAGAAAGACATTATAATCGCTAATAGAAGCATTTGGTCAAAAGATCTAAATTCTGCAAAACAGCCATATCTTTGAGCAACTAATTTATGGCCTAATTCATGCAGCAGAAAACCGGTACCTACTGTTATTGCTGCTATAATGAAAACCTGCAAGAAATTTAATCCCATCAAGCCGCGCATGACCATTGCAAAAGCTATAGAGATAGCTATCCATGCTTTTATTAAATCCCTTATTTCTGTTTCTGAAGTGTTTATCTTTCCAAAGTCTATTTGTTTTGGTTGATGCAATTCCATATAAGAATAGGATAATCAGAGGGTTAAAAAGGTTTTGTTTAAGGTTTATATTTTTAAGAATCAACAAATTTATAAATTATCGAATTTTTGCATTTTTATGCCGACACAACTTTCTTATGCCAGGGAAGGCAAAATAACAAAGGCAATGGAATACGTTGCTGCTGTTGAGAATATAGATGTTAATACAGTAAAAAAAGGCATATCTGAAGGCACATTAATAATTCCTGCAAATATCAATCATAAAAATTTGAAGCCAATAGCTATTGGCAAAGGTGTTAAAACCAAAATAAATGCTAATATAGGTGCATCTAGAGTGAGGGCATCTGTTGATGAGGAATTAAAGAAAATAAGGCTGTGTATGAAACATGGTGCAGATACTGCTATGGATCTAAGCACTGGTGGAAACTTAAATGATATAAGGGAAGCTATCATTAAAGAAGCTACAATACCTATCGGGACTGTTCCTACTTACCAAGTTATTGAAGAAAAGCAAACTATAGATGACCTAAAACCGGAAGATTGGCTGGATGTTATTGAGCAACAAGCAAAACAAGGTGTTGATTACATGACAATACATGCTGGAGTTTTGCAGAAAACATTGCCTTTGTTGAAAGGTCGTTTAACTGGCGTAGTAAGCAGAGGCGGTGCAATTTTAGTAAGGTGGATGAAAGCGAACGATAAGGAAAATCCATTATTTACTCAATTTGACCAAATATGTGAAATATTTGAAAAATACGATGTTACATTTTCTTTAGGTGATTCACTAAGACCTGGATGCTTGCATGATGCGACAGATAAAGCTCAGATTGCGGAGTTGAAAATATTAGGAGATCTAACTTTGAAAGCATGGGATAAAAATTGTCAAGTAATGATAGAAGGTCCAGGGCATATTCCTTTAAATGAAATTAAGTTAAATGTGGAATTAGAGAAAAAATATTGCCATAACGCTCCATTTTATGTTTTAGGTCCATTAGTTACAGATATTGCTCCAGGATATGATCATATTACCAGCTCTATTGGAGCAGCAGTTGCAGGCATGCATGGTGCAGATTATTTATGCTATGTAACTCCAGCAGAACACTTAGGATTGCCAACTCCTAAGATGGTTAAGGACGGCATAATTGCTTACAAGATTGCAGCTCATGCAGCTGATATTGCAAAAGGTATTCCTAATGTCAGAGACAGAGATGATGAATTAAGCAAAGCCAGGTTTTCATTCGATTGGGAAAAACAGTTTGCTTTATCTTTGGATCCTGAAGAAGCTAAAAAAATAAGATCTGATTTAAATTTAGGTGCTGATTTTTGCAGCATGTGCGGCCCTGATTTCTGTTCTATGAGGCTTTATTCTAAAACAGAGGGCATTAAAACGCATAATGAAGAGAAAAGCAATGTTGAGTTCAAGCATAGATTGTTGACTAAAGATCTGAAGAAGTTAGTCAATAAGAAGTACATGGCTGAAGAGAAGTTGGTTTGATTTATGCAATAGTTATCTTTCTGCTTGCACTTGCATTGTAGGCAATCTTCGGACAGTGTCTATAAATTCATGATACTCAAAGGACACGTTTCGATTATTTGTGAGACTTGGAACAATAACACCTCTATCTGTCATTTCAAAGAATAAAGCAAGGTAGTCAAGGCCAGCGTAAGTTGTTACACCATTTTGTACTATATCATAACTATCCATTTCAGCAAAATTAGGCGGCAGTATCAAGTAGGTTCTGTCGGGAAATAATTGGCTTGGACGCCTAACTCTAACTATATCATCTAAATGCTTATTGCTATCTGTGGGGTATCTAAAAACTACATAACCTTGGTCATGCAAGGTGTCCAATAAAAACCCACGAAGTTGTTGATAGTAATCCATAAGGTAATGAACATATTTGGTTTTAAAAATCTATGCTTTTCCCCCGCTCTCTCCATTAGTGATTCCGGCAGCAATCAAATGCGCCATTCTTATCGGTTCCGGTATTAAGCTTCTTGTGCAAACTATTTTTAAGATTTCTTTTGCTTTTTCTATGCTAATACCAGTTATTTGAATGTATATTTTACCAATAGGTATTACAGAACCTGCTTTCTCTATCAATTTTATTTTATTCTTTTTATTTATTCTAATTAAAGTTTTTTTAATATTTTCAATGTTAGGCTTTCTTCTTATGATTACTATTACTGGAAGTTTTGTTTTTTTATTTAATTCTTTTACATCAATAACGTTGAAACCAGCTACTGCAATCCCATCCAGAAAGATACATTGCAGTTGCGGTTTGAATTTGCATTTGTTAATCATCTCTGTTATTTGTTTGGTTGAATTGTTTCCGTCAATATTCACTTTTGTTGATAAAACACCGTCTAAGAATGATCCTCCTCTGAATATTGTACCAACAACTAAAACCTTTCCTTTACTGAATTTCTTGAAAGGGGAATCATCGATTCCAATAACTCTCATTTCCTTTTTTAGCATTTTTTATTTTTTGAATTTTTGAAATAAGAAAAAAATACCGGATACAACTAAATAAAGAATAATCAAATATGTAATTATTAATATAGGGCTGTAACTCACATTTGTACGTGCACCAGTAGAGTTACTTTCTAAAATAGCTATTAACAGATTATAAACCCCTACCTTCTTCTCAGTACAGTGTAATTCTGGTTTATCATAATCCGGTCCTATGGGGTATATTGCGCATTTCCAAGTAATGGCTGGAACTCCGAATATCAATAAAATTAGAAAATAAACAATCACCTTCCCTCTTGTTGGTTTAAAAAATTCTTTCCAATCCATATTAACCTTCTGTTTGGTTTTGATTTAAATATTTTTATATTAAACAAGCACCTTTATCTTTTATTGTCAATACTTTGCTTCCTCTGAATTTGGTATCGCTGAAAACAGCATTTCCTAACATTATCATGGAAGCGTTTCCGTTCTTTTTTTCTACATTATTTATTATTTCAATGACTTTTTTGTTTTTTAATAACCCACTATTGATTGAGAATTCTTTTGATATATTTATTAGATTTTTTAGATTCTTATTTGATGACTTAATCTTATTCAATGCTTTTAATCCTGAATTATTTATTTTGCTTTTATTTTTTCCGTTGAAAATGATCTTTTTTGTGCTGATTTTACTGAAGTATTTGTAATAGATTTTCTTATTCTTTATTGGTAGCTTTTTTACTTTGAACTTGCAGCTTGATTCGTATTTAACTAAAAAACCACCATAAAATTGATTTGTAACGTCTCCCAATCCAGTTCCATTTTCAACTTCTGCAATATGGGCTGTCATTGCCAGTTCTTTTTTTGTCTTTTTTAGATTAAGCAGCTTATTCAACGCATATGCAGTAGCTAATGCGCTTGCTCCGCTGATGCCGAAACCACTGCCTAAAGGAAGTTCTGATTTTATGTTGACAATGACTTTCTCTTTAGTTAGTTTTTTGATGACGGAATTTATTGTTGGTAAGTTTATCTTTCTATTATTAAAATATATTTTATTTTTATTGTGTAATTTTTTTACTGTAGCAAAAACTCCCTTATTGACCGTAAAACCAAGACCCAGAGAACCTGATTTTGCTGGTTTTTTACCTTTCTTTATTACAAAAATACAGCTTAGGTTTCCAGGAGCAAATGCTTTAGCTGATCGCATAGAACAAAGTGTTTTATTTAAAGGGTATAAAAAGTTAGTGGTATGGTAGCGTATTATATACATGCTACATTTATAAACTCGAATTAATTTACATGCTTATATGCCAAAAGCAAGAAAAGAAAAGTTCAAGGAAGGAAAAGAACGCTTCAAGACAAAGCATGATGTCTTTGATGAGTTTACAAACAGGACTATATTTAAATTAATAACAGAAGGCCATTTTAAAGGTCTGGAAAGTCCAATAAACATAGGTAAGGAAAGCAATGTCTTTTCCGCTTTGACTGAAGATGGTAAAAGAGTAATAGTCAAGGTTTATCGTTTAGAAACTTGTGATTTTAACTTGATGTATGATTATATAAAATATGATCCAAGATACTTAAATCTTAAAGATAAAAAGAGAAAAGTAATTTTTGCATGGGTCCAAAGAGAATATAGGAACTTAATGAATGCCAGAGAAGCTCAAGTTTCTGTCCCAACATCAATAACGTTTTCAAATAATGTATTGGTTCTGGAATTTGTTGGCAAGAATGATGTAATAGCTCCAATGCTAAAAGATTCTGTTCCTAAAAACAAAAAGCAATTTTTTGATAAAATTATTGAGAATATAAAAAAAATGTACAAAGCTGGATTGGTCCATGCCGATCTTTCTGCATTTAATATATTGAATTTTGATGAAAAACCGGTTTTTATCGATATGTCGCAAGCTACATTGATAAGGCATCCAAGAGCCGCAGAATTTTTAGAAAGAGATGTTAAGAACATATGCAGTTTTTTTAATAAAAAAGGTTTAAAGGTTAATGAGGAAAGTGTATTAAAGAAGATTAAGAAATAAAGTTCATTAAAAAGAAAATTCAATAGAGTTAAAAATATATAAAATTAATAATTATAAAAATTAAAAACAATATAAAAAATATTAATTGAAATCATAAAAAATGGCAGTGCCAAAATCACATCCAAGATATTTGTCTTTGAAAATAAGAGATAAGCTAGTTGAAGGAGTGAAAAAAGGAATTACTTCTACACATGGTTTGATAGCTCACGGTCGCGGGGAAGCATTTGATTATATTTTAGGTGAGAAAACAAACAAAAAGGCAAAGAAAGCCATAGAAAGAGCAGCAAAATTACTGTTAAAAGCAAAACATCCAGTTATATCTGTGAATGGAAATAGTGCTGCTTTGGCTGCAAGAGAATTAGTGCAGTTATCTAAATCAATTCCAGCAAAATTGGAAGTTAATTTATTTCATTCTTCTAAAAAAAGAGAATTATTGATTAAAAAAGAATTAGTAAAAAACGGTGCTAAAGAAGTTTTATTATCTCAAAAATCATCAAAAATTAAATTTATCGAAAGTAATAGGAAATATGTAAATAAAGATGGCATCTATAAAGCAGATGTTGTTTTTGTTCCGTTGGAAGATGGTGATAGAACTGAAGCTTTAGTCAAGAATGGCAAAAAAGTTATTGTTGTTGATTTAAATCCAATGTCTAGATCTGCAAAAAAAGCTACAATTACTATTGTTGATAATATTGTAAGGGCAGTACCACTATTAATAAAAACAATAAAGAATTTAAAAAATAAATAATAAACCTTTAATCCAAAATATGCCTCAAAACCTCTCTTAAATTCTTTTCTTCGATGACAATATCAGCAACTTCTTTTAATCTGTCTTCCTTACAGTTGAAAGCAATCCCTAATCCTGCTTCCTGGATTACTTTCAGGTCATTCAGAAAATCACCTACAAAAACACATTCTTTTAAGCTTATATTTTCCCTTTCGGCAATCTGCTTCAGAGCTTCTGCTTTCTTGTCCATATCAAATTCTGTCGCTTCTATTTTGGAGATATTGCCTTCTTCATCAAAATAAAGCTTGCTCAGAAAAACATCATCAAAGAACTCGTTATAGTTAGGTATGAACTTCTCTAAAACAACATTAACTGAGCCCGAGATTATTGCTAATTTCAAGCCGTTTTTCTTGAGTTCTTTCAAGGTTTCTAAAGCGCCATCCATCAATCTTAGATTTTCAATGGCCTTGAAGAAATCAGCTTTCTTTGCATTCTTTTCTTTCCACATGCCTATGTCATGCTGTGCCCATTCCAGATAGCTTATATGGCCGTTAAGGAACTTATTCCTTGCATCTTCCCTTCTGTGCTTGTCTGTCTGGAAATAGTCATGGAATGCCTGCCATGAGAACTTTACATTATCTATTAAAGTTCCATCGACATCAAAGCAGACTAGTTTGTATTTAGGCATGCTTAAAAATCACCTCCAGTGATTTTTTGCATCCCGAAAATCTATGATTTTCGAGGATTTTACCAAACAGTATCAGACTAACTATTAAAAATCTTGTTATAACACCTGTATGCTTAGTTCATAATCTTTAAAAAGGGCTGTGTTATTCTGTTATGTTGGTTTAAAGGTAATTTTTAACTATGTGTGGTATTATTGGCTATATAGGGAACAGGGAAGCGGCTCCAATATTGATTGAGGGCTTAAAAAGGCTAGAATACCGTGGCTATGATTCTGCTGGTTTTTGCACAATAAGCAATAACAAAGCTATGGTTGAAAAGGATATTGGCAAGATTAATGAAGTAGAAGGCAAAGTTAATCTTAAAGGCCTTAATGGCAACATAGGAATTTCTCATTGCAGATGGAGCACACATGGTGGAGTTACAAAAGAAAACGCGCATCCACATACTGATTGCAAAGACAATATTAGTATAGTACATAACGGTATAATTGAGAATTTTTCTGAACTTAAGGAAGAACTGATCAAAAAAGGCCATAAGTTTAAATCAGATACAGATACAGAAGTTATTGCCCATTTAATTGAAGATAATTACAATGGATATATAGAAGAAGCAACAAGAAAGGCTTTAAAATTAATTGATGGAAGCTATGCTTTAGGGGTTGTCTGTGCTAAAGAACCTAACAAACTTATAGCTGCAAGGAATGAAAGCCCTTTAATTCTTGGATTGGGAAAAGAAGAGAATTTTATCGCTTCTGATGTTCCTGCTATTTTAAAACATACTAAAAAAGTTGTTTATCTGGATAATGAAGAAATAGCTGTTTTGGAAAAAGATAATTATTCAATTAAAGATTTAGATGGAGAATCTGTTGATAAGGAAATACATGAAATTGACTGGAATTCTGAGTTAGCGGAAAAAAGTGGCTATGAGCATTTTATGTTAAAAGAAATACATGAGCAGCCCAGAGTCATAACAGAGACATTGAATGGAAGAATAAAAGATGGAAGAGTAAATATCAAGGAAGAGTTGAATTTAAGCAATGAAGAGCTCTTAAAAATAAAAAGGATAACAATTGTTGCTTGCGGCACATCATGGCATTCAGCTTTATTGGGAGAGTTTATGCTGGAAGAGCTTGCAAAAATACCTGTTGAGGTTGAATATGGCTCTGAGTTTCGTTATAGGAATCCAATAATTGATGAAGATACCTTGGTTATTGCTATCTCTCAATCAGGTGAGACAGCTGACACACTAGCTGCAATAAGGGAAGCTAAAAAGAAGAATGCAAAAGTGCTTTCGATCGTGAATGCAAAAGGAAGCTCTATAGATCGTGAGTCAGATTCTGTTTTATACACATATGCCGGGCCTGAGATAGGTGTTGCTTCCACAAAAGCGTTTACTACACAATTGATTGTTCTGTATTTATTCACATTGTTTATGGCTAACTTAAGAAAATCTCTGAATGATGAAACAATAAAATCTCTTTTGGAAAAATTAAGAAAACTGCCATTGCAGATAGAGGCTTTGCTTAATGAAGAAAACGATGTTAAGAAAATAGCTGATGTTTACAAGGATAAATCAAACTCATTGTTTTTAGGTCGTGGAGTGAATTTCCCAATAGCTTTGGAAGGCGCTTTGAAACTGAAAGAGGTAAGTTATTTGCATGCAGAAG
The DNA here is from genome assembly GCA_964469645.1 of uncultured Methanosarcinales archaeon. Taxonomy (GTDB): domain Archaea; phylum Nanobdellota; class Nanobdellia; order Woesearchaeales; family GW2011-AR4; genus JACPJP01. Next base: position 15,593 of record CAYXZV010000009.1, read on the forward strand.
GGTATCCTGCTGCTGAGATGAAACACGGACCAATAGCTTTGATTGACAAGAAAATGCCAGTTGTTTTCATAGCTACAAAAGATGATTATACATACAAGAAGGTTTTAGGGAATATACATGAAGTTAAAGCCCGGAATGGTATTGTGATAGCTATAGCAACAGAAGGTGATGAAGAAGTCGGTAAATTAGCTGATTATGTTGTTTATGTCCCGAAGACACTTTATATCTTAAGCTCTATATTAACAACTATACCCTTGCAGTTATTGGCTTATTATGTAGCTGTGGATAGGGGTTTGGATCCGGATAAGCCAAGGAATTTATCTAAGTCTGTTGTAGTAGAGTGAAAGCAATAAAAATAAACAAATTTACAATAATAAAACTCAATAAAAATCAAAAACATCAGAAAAATTCAATAAACAATAAAAAAATAAAATTAAAAAAATTCCTTCTTGAAAAGAGCTTTTTCCAAACTGAATTTTCCTGCGCCGAATGCTGTCAATGCAAGGAATGCTGCAAAGTACAATAATGCAAGCTCTCCCTTGTTGACTATGGGTATCAAGCTGTTAGATGCGTGAGCCATTGAATAAGCTATCAACATTTCCAGTCCTGCTATGAAAGAAGCAAATCTTGTGAATAAACCCAGAGCTATTGCTGCTCCTCCTAATAATTCAATTAATCCAGCCAGACCCATTAAACTGAAAAGTTCTACAGAATTTCCTCCAAACATTCCGAATATTTTTTGCAGGCCATGTTGCAGGAACATCAAACCAACTAAAACCCTAAAAACAGAATAAAAATAATCTTTATTTACATATTTTTCACATAATCCCATTTTAACTCGTTATTTTATTTCAACTTCTATGCCTCCAATTTTGTTGGCAACCAGATTGTAAAAGAAAGCTGTTATTAAGCCAGATATGAATCCCATTATTCCGTAGATGATTGGCAATAAGATTATGCTTGCTGCACCGTAAATTCCACTATTTAATTCACTGGTTGCTAGAGGGATATCCGCTGCTGAAAAAAATGTCAAAATTAGTCCTACAATTAATCCCATGATTGCATATAGAATTCCGAAAACTTTAGCCAGAGACAATACACCTATTTTATTTACTTTTTGCATTTGCTATCACCTTAACTTAAATTTTTAATTATGGTATATAAAATTTTCTATTAAGAATGTAATGTATTAGTTTCAATTTTCCTGTATATGAAAAAAATAACTGTTAGATAGCCTGCATAAAACAAGACTTCCAGCAAAGAAGGATTACCATTATAGCCAAATAAACCTTTTAGGAAAGATCCTATTAGACCTTTTTCATGGAATAATGGATAAACTTCCCCTACAGCTACGGCTGGATTCAAATCCCAGACTTCTTTTACTACATAGGGTATTACTGCTGCTTCCTGGAATTCATGTATGCCATGCGCTACTAAGCCTGCTGCGAATAATATCAGAATAATGCTGCTTATGTTGAAGAACTTTTTTAAGTTGACTTTTTTTGTTCCTATGAAGAATAAGTATCCTATTCCGATTGCTGTTGCTATTCCCAATAAACCTCCTATGAAGCTTATTCCTGAAGCGAAGTTCAATGCATGCATGAAAATAACAGTTTCAACGCCTTCCCTTAAGACTGCTATTACTATTAATAAAAAAATTCCATAAGAAAATGTTTTGTTTAATTCTCCATCTATGTGTGTTGCGACTTTGTTTTCTATGTTCTTTGAAAGGTGCTTTCTTTGCTTCATCATCCATAAGATCATGGTTGTTAATAAAACAGAAGCAAATATCATCGCAGAGCCTTCAAAGATTTCTTCTGCTCTGCCTTCAAAACCTCCTGCAAGGAATGCGAATGAAACGGCAGTTAAAACACTTAAAATAACTCCTACAAGAATGCCATAATAAACCGTTTTCTTATATTGTATATTATCTGTTTTTGATAAGTAAGCAAGAACTATGCCTATAACTAAAGCTGCTTCCAATGTTTCTCTTGAAGTTATTATAAAGCTCGATAAAACCATTTTAACACATTAAACCCAATATTTAACCAAACTTAACTATAGTTAAGTGAGGTAGTATTTAAATGTTGTTGGTGGGTTTGGGTAATAACTACTCAAGAAATCATCCAATAAGAGTTTACTCTGGCATTAAAAGTTTCATTAAAGAATCATACTGTCTTTGCAAAAAATCAGGAGCATGTCTTAGCTCAATTGGAACTTTTTCTTCAAAAGCATCCATAATAGCTTTAGCTTGAGCTTCAAGAGGACCCATAACAGTGACTATTAGGTTATAACCAAGTCTCGGATCTACACCATCTGAATTTGAAACCATTAAAATGTAACTCCCAGATGGATGCCTTTCTACTAATCCGGGCTTAGGAATATCAGGTCTTCCTATAGGTAAACTCATAAAGTTTGGTGAGTAATGCCTAGTTAATTCTCCAAGATCTCCTGTAAATTCCCCAACCCGAGTTTCACAATGCATTTTATGAACAGTAATAGATTTCCATTTAAAAACCCTCCTCTTAAATCGGCTTTGCATAATAACCTGTTTGAGGTAAATTTATAAGCTGTTATTCATTACTTTGAGTTAAAATGCCGCCATATTATAACATTACTGTAGGACCTACAAATGCTCCAGAAGTATTAGGGGAGGTTGAAAGAGTGGTAATGGATACCATGAAAGAAGGAGGTATTAAAGTTAGACCAACGGAAATACCTGGATGGGCATGGGTAGACCGCAAAATGCACCCTCCGTTAAATAATAGAGTTTTCGCAGAAACTTTTTCTGGAAAAATTAATCCTTCACCGATAGATCTAGGATTGAAATATTACGAGTCTATGCCAAATCCATAATAAATCATTTACCGAAGTTCACTAACACTCAAAACATATTCTGCGCTGGAAAAACAATAATGCCGTTATTATCTTTTATTTCTATTGGGAAGGTTTTGGTGGTGTGTTTTGTCCCTCTCATCTTGAAAATCTCAATAGCTCTTGTCCTGACACCCTTGATTTTGGAATTATAGATCCATAAAATGCTATCTACTTCAAAATCTAACGGGCTTACCTCATGTTTCTCAACAGTATATTCCGAAACAAGTAATGAACATAAGTTCCAACTGCGCAACATTTTAAATAAACTTAGATAAGACTTCCTTAAAACTAATTCCTCATTGAATAATAAAGAGTATGATGTCATCGAGTCAATTACAATCCTTTTAGCTTTTAGTTGATTAACTATTTGAGATTCCAACTTTTTAACTTGCTTATGAACTTCCATCTGAATATCTGTTGGTGATATTTCTATTATGCTAACTTTATTTTCTTTTTCTAATCTTTCTAGATCCCACCCAAAACTACTCATATTCTTAATAAGATTGCCTTTCTCTTCCTCAAGTGTTATATATATTCCAGGCTCATTATACTTTGTTGCACCATTAATCAGGTATTGCATTGCAAAAATACTCTTTCCAGAACCAGGACCACCAGCTACCATATTTATGCTGTTCCTTACTAAACCGCCACTCATACCATCATCTAAATTCTTTATTCCAGTAGGAACTCTTTCCGTAGAAACCTCTTTTTTTATCAATTTATATTCCTCAAATCTATATGTACAAAACTTATTAATAAACTTATTTGTTTTTTAGCTTATAGACCTTCCTCTTAAATCAAGGGTTTTTTAGGCAATAGCTTTTTATAGTCTAAATCTTAACTTCTCTATTCATCAAAGTATGTCTTTTTGAGTTCGAAAGTGGCTCAACTGTTTCCAAAGCACTATGTGCAAGAAAACTTTGGAATCACTCGAATGTCTCGAAAAGCTTATGAAAGTCCTAAGATGGAATGTAAAAATTGCAATAAAGAATCACAATGGCTGGAAATCATTGGCTCTGATTATATATGCCATAAGTGTATTGGAAAACATAAGGTGCTGGGTTTAATATTACGTACACATATGGATACATTCAACTTCTTGGTAAGAAACCTTAAGATAAAGAACTATGAGGAACTTATAGATGTTACAAGAAGTGAAATTGAAAAAGCTGCTGATCTTAAAAAATATGGAATTATCCTTAAAAAAGAACAATGAAATTCAAAACAATAACCAAAGAAAGAAATAAAAAAAGAATCATTATGTATTATATCTTAGCATTGATATTCTTTGGAATAGGCGCTTTCTTAAGAGATAGTAAATGGTATATCCTTGCTGGTGTGTTTTTGAGCCTTGCTTTGATTAGGAAGTATTGGCTGATGAAGAGATTAAAAGAATAAAAATTAAGCCCTTAAAGTAAACTTCTTGTCCAGCCTTAAGATATCTGCTGGAATATTGATCTTAAAGGTGTCAAGGACTTTGTGGAATAGCACATTGAATGTTACATATGAAACGGCTATTCCTGCACCGAACAAGAACCTCTCTACAAACACTATTGGTATCAGAGCTATCCATTGTGCTGCTGTCATAGGTACTGTCCAGATCCATAATGCTCCTCCTACTGCATGGGCAGCGAATGTTGCGCCGTAGCTCTTAACCAAAACATTATTGGAGAATTTCTTTGGTAGTAGTTTACCAATGATTGGTATTGTCCAAAACAATGTGAAGAACCACACCTCACGACCAACTGGATGTAAAATAAAAGCTAAGATTGCAATTATTGGAACTGCTACTCCAAAATTCTTCTTTTTAGTTCCAAAATAATAAGCTGCAAATATCATTGGTGTTAACCGCAAAATATTAAGCAATGATGCTTCTTTTCCAACAACAAAAAAATCAATTAACTCTGCAAATAGAACTGCAACAGCACCGAATAAAGCTCCTAAGAAGCCTCCTGCTATAGGCCCAAAGAACTGGAATAAAGTAAAGAACTGGTTATCAGCTCCAACCAAAGGAGAGAAATTTATGTTCTTTCCTACTAAAACCAAAACTGTAAAAATAGCTATAAAAATCAATCTTTTTGTTGTAAACAAATTTTTAATGTCCATTTTATCACCAGAATAAAGGTTATAAATAAGGTATATTTATATTTTTCTGATTTAAAATATATCTAATTTTTCTTCTTATCCAAACTAAAGCTTCCAGCACCGGAGAATATCAAAGAAACAGCCATCATTGTCAATCCGAAATCCCTTATAGCAACATCATTGTAGCCTAAAGAAACAGTAATAATCAATAAATGCACTGCAGCTATGAAAGCGAATATTCTTGTATAATATCCTAATAAAAGGAAAATTCCTATTACAGTTTCTAGTATACCATTAAATAATATTATCGTATTGACTCCTGCTACGGGAAAATGCAGCATGTGCATATGGTCGGGCATTGCCCATGGAGGAACATAACCAAGAAAATTATCAGGAATAAATATTTGATTAATACCAAACCATAACAGAACCAAAGCTAAGGTTATTCTTATTATTACAACAGAATAATTCTTGTTTTCATTGATAAAATTAATTATTTTTTTCATTTAATTATATTATTAATTATTTTCAATATTTTATATTTTTTAATTTTTATTATTAATATTATTTTTATTTATTGAATTTTTCGTTATTGAACCTTTTTATTCTTGCTTACCTTTCTTATGAACTCTATAAAGGAAAAATGCTCCTACTGCAAACATGATTATGTTCAATAACTGCCCCATTGTCAATGGCCCTAAAATAAATCCTAATTGAGGGTCTGGTGTGCGAAAAAAACCTACTAAAAACCTTAATGTAGAATACATGACAATAAAAGTCCAGAACATGAAGCCTTTAGGCAAGTTTTTGTCTTTAATTGCCCACAAAGTGAAGAATATTATCAAATTCTTGAATGAAGCGTATATCTGGCTGGGATGCCTGCAGCCTTCCGGAGCATTACCAATAAACTGGTTTTGTGAATAATCTACACACCAGCTGACATTTGTAATGTGGCCAATAAGCTCGCCATTTGTAAAATTTCCTAATCTTCCTAAAGCCAAACCTAAGGCTACTGGTATGACGGCAATGTCTGCAATTTCATAAAAACTAATATTTTTTTTCTTAACGTAATAGATCAGTGCTATGACTGCTCCTATCAAGCCACCATGGAAAGCTAATCCTCCATGCCAGATAGCTATTATCTCAAAAGGGTTGCTTAAGTAGAAAGGTAAATTATATACAAAGACATAGAAGATTCTTGCGCCTAAAATGACTCCAACAATAATGTACAGTAATAAATCCGCGACATCGTCTTTTGTTATGCTCAATTCTCTCTTTTTTGCCAAGTGAGAAAGTAAAAGATAAGTCATAATAAATCCTACAACCCAAAATAGTCCATAGTACCTTATCTGGAAAGGCCCTATGCTCAATAAGATCGGATCTATGTTGTGGATGAACATTTTTTACTCAATAATTTTGTTATTTATATAGTTTTATTTTAATTGTTTAAGTTTGAGCTGTTCACCAGAACAGAAACCTTTAAAAGGTAGCTGAAATTTCAAACATCCTGTAAAATGGGATATACCAAATACGAGCACGCAAGGATTGTAGGTTCAAGAGCTTTGCAGATATCGCAAGGAGCTCCATTCATGATCAAGCTTTCAGATAAAGATTTGCAGAAAATAGGGTACAATCCATTAGAGATAGCAAAGATGGAATTCAAGGAAGGCCTTATTCCTATAGATGTCAAGAGACCTGATTCTGATAAAAATGAAGAGAAGTGATTTTTTTGGGTAGGATAAAAACAATTCTGGTTAAAAGGGTGACAAAGCAATTAGTGAAAGAGCATAAAGATGAGTTCAGTGAGGACTACAACAAGAATAAGGAAGTTGTTGGGAAGTATGCAAATATAGAATCTCCAAAAATAAGGAATGTCATTGCTGGTTATGCTGCTAGATTAGTTAAACAGTCCAAAGAAGACAAACAAAAAAGAAGTATAAATAAAGA
>CAYXZV010000009.1:22601-34819 GCA_964469645.1 uncultured Methanosarcinales archaeon
TTTTCAACTATTTCAGGAACTAAACCATTTAGTTTGCTGCCAAACATAGCCATCTCCTTGACAATGCTTGAACTTAAGTAAACATAATCTTCCTTTGTCATGATGAAAACAGACTCTATTTCCTTTTCTACAACTCTGTTCATCAAAGCTCTCTGGAATTCAAAATCAAAATCAGAGACAGCTCGTAAACCCCTAATTATAATGCTGGAGTCTTTGCTTTTCACATAATCCAATAACAATCCAGAGAAAGAATCAACTTCTAAATTGTTTAGGTGTTTTGTGGATTCCTTAAGCATATCCATCCTTTCTTCTGTTGTGAAAGTTGGCTCTTTTCCAGGATTGTCTCCTACAGTAACTATTACCTTGTCAAATAGCTTTAGAGCCCTTTCTATAACATCTATGTGACCATTTGTCACTGGATCAAAGCTTCCTGGATAAACTGCTATCTTCATAGTATTAGGTATCAGTTAAGGGTTTTTAAGGGTTTTGGATGAGTTAAGCAAGAAACAAAATAGCTTAACTATCGAACCTCAAAACCTTTATAAGCTTGCTTTATTACCTAAGCTGAAGTGGTTTTTATGCATCTAGTCAGAACTGATCTAAAAATTAGTGTGAGAACTAAAAGACCATGGCGTAATAATACAGCTATTGAAGGAATTGCTGCTCTTGTTTGGGCTTTGATGCCAACAGAGGATATAAAAAGCATTCCACCCGGTTGGAGCGATAGTTGGGAAATATTTAATGCTGTTAGGGGTAATCGTAATAACAGGATGGTTAATTTGGAAGATGAAAGACCTGAAGGCTGTATAGGTTATGCAGTAGTTTTTGGAACTCCTTACATTAATAATAGACATAGGTATAAAACAAAATACTATGGAATCCAACACTAGAATTAAATATTTATATGAATGGCTTTAACTATATTCTTAACCTGTTTTCCAACTTCTTTTATTGCTTTACCATTATCCACAACAAAATCAGCTTTCTTAATCTTTTCTTTTAATGGCATCTGAGAATTGATTATATTGTTAATTTCTTTTTTAGTGTATTTTTTCTTTTTTAATATCCTGTTTATTTGTTCATTTTTGTTGCATTTGACTACTATAATTTTGTCAACCAGATTTGTGGCTTTTGCTTCGAAAAGAAGAGGTATGTCCAGTGCAATTTTTATATCACCAGTGCAATTTTTATCAATCATTGAGCATATTCTATTGTTGGATTTCCTGATTATTTCTTTTTTTATTTCCTTTATTATTATTGGATGTGTTATTTCATTGAGTTTTTTTAATTTCTTGGAATCATTGAAAACAATATTTTTTATTTTGTTCCTATCCAAAGTTCCAAACTCTTTTTTTATCTTATTTTTCAATTCATTATTTTTCTTGTATATATTATGATATAATTTATCTACATTGATGACTCTAAAGCCGTGCTTAGCGAATAAATCAGCTACGGTTGTCTTTCCACTTCCGAAACTTCCGGTTATTCCAATTATCATTCTGTCTCGACAACCTTCTTTATCCCAATCTTAGCCAAAACGTTCTTGTGCATCCTTCTCAAAAACTCAACTCTGTCTTCAATCTTTAAAATATCTGTTATTCCCTGGGCAATCAGATTGAATGCAAATGGACTGGGAATATTAGTTGTTATTTCTTCTATCTTTATATTTTTCTTCTCTATGCCCCCTATAACTTTCTTTGCATTTTCTACGTCCATTAGGTCTTCCAAAACTTCACGTCTAGCTTCTTTTAAAATTGAAAAATCCGGGCTTATTCTTCTTACTGCACTGATCAAAATCATAGAACTTACTTGTTGTCTTCCTACCCTTTTAGTGCGGCCTTTATAATTCCTCAATATCATCAAAGCCCTCATAGCGCAATGTCGAAAGCGCCTTTTTAGAATCTCAGTCTTATCAATTGCCATATTAAGAACTTTTCTGAAATCTTTTGATTTTATTAATTTAAAAGCGTGCATTACATTAACTGCTTTTTCAGAAGCAACATAAAATCCATTGTCATTTATTCCTATTTCAACATCCCTATGCTGTGTTCTTGAAATTGCGAAAGCAACTGCTCTGGATAAACAGTCATTTACTCTTCTTCCATATAAAGTATGAAAAATTGTATGCTTTATACCTTGTTCATTGGTGTAATGCTCTACAATAATCCTACTATTACTTGGAATTTCAGCATAATTAAACTGTTCAAAAAAGTAATTGTAGATTGAAAGCGAAGCATTCTTATCAACATAAACATAATCATTGATGAAATCTATTATTTCTTCTTTACTTTTATCAGCACAGAATTTTTCATTCAATAATTTTCTAAATCTTCCAATTTCTAAAGCTAAATCAAAACTTAAAGGCAGCATTTCAGAAAACCATGCTGGTACATTTGGTGGTCTATTTGCACTTGCTGAAACTTGGGCTACCATTCCTCTGGCGAATTTAAACTGGTAAACATTCCCTCCTAAAACAAAAGTGTCTCCTGGCCTTAATTTCTCTAAAAAAGCTTCTTCTATGGTTCCAACAACTTGTTCTCCTATTTTAACTATGACTGAAGTTTCATCTGGAATAGTTCCGATGTTTGTCATATAAAGAACCCTGGCTAATTTTCCCCTCTTACCAATCATTCCAGTCTCTTCATCGTGCCATATCTTTGCGTAGATATGCCTGTCTTCCAAGCTGATGTATTTTCCTGCCAAGTATTCAATCACTTCGTTGAAGTCCTTTCTTGTTAATTTATTATAACAATAAGAATCTTTGATTAGTTTGTATAAATCGTTGATGTGAATTCTATTTTGTATTGCAATTCCGTATATCTGCTGCGCTAGTACATCTAAAGCGTTAGTTGGAATATGTATCTTGTCTATTTTCTTTTCAATAGCGCTTTTCAATATAACTGCACATTCGATCAGATCATCCCTGTCTAAAACAATTATTCTTCCTTTTGTTACATCATGCAGTCTGTGTCCTGAACGGCCTATTCTTTGCAGCGCTCTGGCAACAGATTTTGGAGATGATAAGCAAATAACTAAATCAATGAAACCAATATCAATTCCCAGTTCTAAGGAAGTAGAACAAACAGCAACTTTCATTTTTCCTTCCCTTAATCGGTTTTCTAAATTGTGCCTGTGGTCTTTGCTTAAGCTTCCGTGATGTGCACCTATGTTATCTTCGCCGTAAAACTTTGGAAATTTATCCTTTAGATTATGGACAACTCTTTCTGTCGCTGATCTAGTATTTGTAAAAATTAATGTTGTTTTGTGTTTTTGGATTAAGTCGTGCATTAAATTATACATAGAATCATGCATATTCCCATGTTCTGTATCTATCAAATCCGGGACTGCACTTAGAACTTTCAGGTCTAGTTTTTTTATGAATTGCACATCTACTATTTTGCAAGGACGTTCATCTTTACCTTCATAACCAACTAGATATTTAGCGATTTCTTCTAATGGTGCAATTGTTGCAGATAAACCTACCCTGGCCATTGCAGGGCTTAATTTCTGCAATCTTTCTAAGCTTAAAGATAAGTGTGTTCCTCTCTTATTTTCAGCTAAAGCATGAACTTCATCAACAATGCACCATTGAACGTCTTTCAATAAATCTATGAATTTAAATGATGAAAGAACAATGGCTAAAGATTCTGGAGTTGTAATTAGAATATGAGGTGGCTTTTTTAACATCTTTGATTTTTCATATGCATCTGTGTCTCCTGTTCTGGAAGCGACTCTAATTCCTAATTTCTTTCCTGCAATTTCTTCCATTTGCTTTAATGGCTCTACTAAGTTGTGCTTGATATCTTCTGACAATGCCCTTAATGGAGAGATATAGACACAATAAACCTTATCTTCTAAAATTCCTTTTTCACTTGAATCAATTAATTCATTTAAGATTGATAAAAAACCAGTTAAGGTTTTTGTTGCTCCGGTTGGCGCTGTGATTAGAATATTATTTCTAGAATGTATTTCCATAACTCCATAAAGTTGGGGTAGTGAATATTCTTTGAATCTCGTAAAGAACCATTTCTTTACTATAGGATTGAGTATGTTGTTTATCTGTTCAGGTTTTTGTGGTTTTTTTAGGGTTTGTATCATCATTCATACCTATTTGTTTTCAATATTGAAAATAATTAACAATAAATTAAGTGGAAACTAAGAGATAATATGCAGATATATAAAAGTTATGTAATGGTATTTGTAAATGGAAGTTGATTTGATTGGTGTATATTCAATTGAAAAAATGGAAAAATAGTAAAATTGGTGGAATTCCAAACCACAACATTTATATACCACTATACAGTAACTATTAGTATGGATTATAAAGAATCATATCTTGATTTGAGTAAAGTAACGTTATATGGCTGGGAAAAAACTAATTCAGATTTAGTGATAGATGCAATAGTAAGAGGTATAGAATTAGAAGATGATTTTCCAGCTGTTTGGGTTAAACCCTGGAAAGATGGTTTTAGAATTACTGGAATGGCTGGAGGCCATTCCCGAGCTGCGGGGCATTACATTGCAGGTAAACATTTAAAGGTAGTTATTTCAGAAGATGGAAGATCGCCCTCTTTCCTAGGTATAATGGCAAGAGATGTGGGCACTGAAAAGGAATCTCCCTCAATAAACATTAAGGATATTGTCTTAGCCGATGATACGGGTCAATACAATTATCGAAAATCTATTGTATTCTATAGGTAATAAATTTCACCTAGATTCATTAACTTTATTGGACTATCCGAACGTTGCACTAAAAATTAATCCCTAACAGAGAATATGATATGATCCGGTGCGATACGAACATTTATAAACATCTCATATATCCCACTAACTGCGCTAATTAAACTTAGCCAATCTATTGCCGCAAGGCAAGAATGAAGTATTATCGTTGAGTATAATGCAAAAGAGCTTTCAATAATATCCCGTTTCGGGGCGTCGAAGACGTCCCTACACACTAGTGTGCGGGTACGCACAAATGACAACAATATATAACGCAGATCCATCTGAACTGATAGAGAAATCATCTGAAGAATTGAAGAAAGTTGAGTCTATTAAAGCTCCTGAGTGGGCTGCATTTGTTAAGACAGGAGTGCATAAGGAAAGGCCTCCATTAAAAAATGACTGGTGGTATATGAGGGCAGCTTCTATTTTAAGGGAAGTTTACAGGCATGGCCCTATCGGAGTTCCAAAGCTAAGGACAAAGTATGGCGGCAAGAAGAACAGAGGAGTAAAAAAATCACATTTCTATAAAGGTTCGGGAAATATAATCAGGAAGATCGTACAACAGCTTGAGAAAGAAGGTTTTCTGAAAAAAGATTTGAAAAGTTTACATAAAGGCAGAGTAATAACAGAAAAAGGCAAGAAGTTTTTAGATGAAATCGCTGGGAAAATTTCTAATGTTATTCAAAAGAAGGAAGTCAAAAAAGAAGAAGTAAAAGAAAATACTAAGAAAGAAGTACCAAAACAGCAAGCTCCAAAGCAAGTTGAACAAAAAGAAACTAAGACAGAGAAAAAACCTGAGGTAAAACAGGAGCCAAAGAAGGAAGTAAAACAAGAGGAAAAATCTGAGCAGACAGAGAAAAAGGAAATAACAAAAAAGGTACAATAAATCAAATCCAATAATAATCAAAGAAATAAAATAATAATCTAAAAAAATTAATAAAAATGGACGAATTAGAAGAAATCAAGAAAAGAAAACTTGAAGAATTAAAAAATGCACAATCAGGGCAGATGCAGCAGCAGGCTCAGGAAGAGGAGCAATTAAAACAGCAGCTGCAGCAATTAGAAGCTATTGTTAAGCAAGCTTTAACTAAAGAGGCTTTGGAAAGGTATGGGAACTTAAAAACTGCATTTCCTGACAGGGCAGTCCAGCTATTGGTTATTTTAGCGCAAGCAATTCAAAGTGGACAGATAACCCAAGTTGATGATAATGCATTGAAGGAAATTTTGAAGAAATTAAGTCCTGAGAAAAAGGATATTAAGATTAAGAGGGTATAGGATGTCACGATACAAACACCCAAGCAAAAAGAAAAGACTGGCAAAGTACCATAAGTTGACTAAATGGGCCCCTTTTTGGTCAGTGCCTAAAGTATATGGCAAGACAAGAAGGGTTCATCCAGGCAGGCATACTAAACTAAAAAGAAGCTGGAGAAGGACAAAGATTAAGGCTTAGTTCAATAAAACAAAACTCATTGATTAAAAAATAAAATTAATTAATTATAATATTTTAAAAAAATAATTGAAAAATGGCCAAGAAAGAAGATAAACCCAAAACAGTATTGGAAAGAAACTATAACGTTCCTCTAAGGAAAGAATTCCAGAAAGTTGCTAATTGGAGAAAGGCAGAGAAAGCTGTAACTGCTTTAAGGCAATTTGTAGTCAAACATATGAAATCAGATAATGTTCTTTTAGGGAAATATGTCAATAAGGAATTGTGGAAAAACGGAATTAAAAATCCACCGCATCATGTCAAGATTTCTGCTAAAAAAGATGATAAAGGGAAAGTTATGGTTGAATTAGCTGAACTTCCAGCAAAAGCTAAGAGAGAGCTGGAGAAGGAAGATAAATTAAAGAAAAAGGCAGAAGGAAAAGAAGCAGAGAAAAAGAAAGAAGAAGTTAAAAAAGCGGAAGGAACAAAAGTAAAAGAAGGAGAAAAGAAAGAAGAAAAAGCTCCGGAAGTCAAAGAAGATCAGGCAAAAAAAGAAGAAAAAGAAGAACTAAAAGAGATAAAGAAAGAGATACCTAAACAAGCACCTCAACCATTAGCAGCTCCAAAACAGGTTGAGCAAAGGCCTACTGCGCCTAAGGGGCAGTGAATATAATTCTATAACTTCGGTAAGGTGATTCTTCGTGGCCCTAGTTGGAATCCCGGAAATTCCTTATTCAGGAAAGAAAGCAATGTCCCAGGCATATGTACTTCAACATTAAAGCCAGCATTAGCTAAGGCTTCTATTTGTTGGTCAACACACATAAGCTCAGGAGAGTTTCCTTCAAGGTAACCGCTATAAAAAGCACCACATACTCTTACAGATCTAGCAGGATCTAAACCAAATGGCACTTGTTTAGGAACATCTGCAGGTACAAAATCTTCTTCTCGTCTTATCCTTTCAATTTCAGTCACTATTTGACTATGTCCGACATATCTGTCAAAAGGTGATTCGTATAAAAAATTCTCATGCACAATAACATATAATGGGTTCATAATAAACACATCTAATGATGCTTTATTTATAAATTTAAGGAAAGCTACTACATAATTATTTTCCATATTGAAAACAATCAAATTTAAACATACAAACCAAACTATTATATACCCCTTTAGCTTTTCTAAATCATAGAAAAAAAGAGATTACATTGGGGTTTGTTGGAGAATTTATTATCATATTCAAGGCCCGTCACGAGAGTACCCATGGGAGCTGTCGCTAAATGCAAGCGATGAACCTGGGAGTTAGTGTTACGGGCTACATTACCTTTAATAAGCCCAAATAGAACATAAGAACAGGCTTTTAACCTTAAAATTCATTATTATCATGTATTTTGCTTTATTGAGCATAATTAAGCAGAAATAGGTCAAATTAGGTTAATTAGAGATAAAAGCTTGTTCTAAAACACATCGGAGGATGATTAAAAATGGGAAAAATTAGCCCAGTTGCAGCTAAGTATATAGTTCATGCTAGTATAGATATAGAAGGAGTCGTAGATAGGCCAGATGTTATAGGAGCAATATTCGGCCAGACAGAAGGTTTGCTAGGTTCAGATTTAGAGTTAAGAGAACTTCAAAGATCCGGAAGAATAGGAAGAATAGAAGTAAATACAGACACGAGGTCCGGAAAAACTAAGGGTTCGATTGATATCCCTTCTTCTTTAGATAAAGCAGAAACTTCGATCATAGCGGCTGCTTTGGAGATCATACAAAGGATAGGTCCTTGTAATGCTAAAATCCAAACACAAAGCATAGAAGATGTTAGAGTAAGCAAAAGAACTTTTGTCATAGAGAGAGCTAAAGAGCTGTTGAGGAACTTACAGACAAATTCAATGCCTGATAGCCAAGAACTGGCAGATGAAGTGGCTTATTCTGTAAGGGTCATGGACATACAGGAGTATGGCAAAGAAAGGTTGCCATCAGGACCTTCAATTGATGAGAGTGATGATATCATTGTTGTAGAAGGACGTGCAGATGTTCTGAATCTGTTGAAGCATGGCTTCAAGAATGCTATAGCAATGAACGGAACTTCTGTCCCTGAAACTATTGTTGATTTATGCAAGAAGAAAGTGGTAACTATGTTTGTCGACGGTGATAGAGGTGGAAATCTGATTATTAAGGACCTTACATCACAAGCTGATGTTGATTTCGTTACAAAAGCTCCGGATGGAAAGGAAGTAGAGGAAATAACCAAGAAGGAAATCCATATAGCATTGAGAAGCAGGATTTCCGGAGAGCAAGCTAAACTTGAAATTACAAAGGAGTCTGAAACACATTCTTCACGTAATAACAACCAGGGAAATCATAGTGGAAGAAAGCCTCAGTTTTCCAGGCCATCAATGAGACCATCTACGAGACCAGCTGCAAGACCCGCTCCATTTCAGAACAGGAAACCTTACTTAAGCCCTGAAAGCAAACAGAAATTCAAGGAAATGCTTGAGAATCTGATAGGTACAAGGGGAGCACAAGTTTTAGATCAAAAATTAAACACTCTTGGAAAAGTTCCGATAAGTGAGCTAGCAACGACATTAAAGAGTTTGAACACAGCTTATGCTGTTGTGTTTGATGGCGTTGTTGACAGGGACATAGCAAAAGCAGCTGAATCTGTAAACGTAAAATACCTTATAGGAATGGATTCGAAAGTAAGGCCAAATGAGTCAAGAGTTTCGGTTTTGACTGTTGGCGAGCTTTAAGATTATACAAGCTGTATGATTCTAGAGCCAAAGAGTAGAACTAATTTTGAGATTGTACTTTTATATCCTATGCAAAATTAGGTAATCCTGAAAGACGTTTACCTATATCTCCTAATAACCTCTTTACCAAGGAAGGTGTAGCAACATCTTCTCCATCAGAATTAGATGAAACGTCAACTTGCCATCTTTCTATAGCCTCCATGGTACTTTCTATTGTGCTTTTTATACCTTCATAAGCACCTATTAACTGGTAACCTTCAGATTCTAATTGTTCACCTAAATCCTGTGCAGAATCATTAACTTCCTGAAAACCCCATCCTCCCTTTTGCATCTCCTGCCCTGTACCTATTTTTACATTGCCACCCATTAAATGAGGGATACGATTTTCTTCATTAGCTTCCAGCATTTCTTGAGCTATTTGACGAATTCTTGTAATGTCAACTCCTCCACTCCATGCATACCCAAGTACCGCCGGTATATCTTTTATAGCTCCTTGTGCACTACTTTCAACCCCACTATCAGAAATCTCTTCTAAAGTTCTTGGAAATAACTCTGTAGATGCACGGCTATACATAGTTCTGGCTATAGGGTCAAGAATACTATCTCCAACATTCTGCTTAATCCCATATCTTCCTAGGAATCCAGAAAAATCAGCTGCTGCTTGGTGAAATTTAGATGGTGTAACGTCACGGTCAAAACCTTGTGTTGCTATATCACTTAAATCTTGAACTTTGGAATTTAAAACTCTTCTTGCAGTACCCCTCCAAATAGTTTTTGCCTGGCTAATATATTCCTGGCTTTGATCTCCCCAATAAGGAGCAAGGGCAAATATGCCTTCTTTAGTGAGATATGCTCCTTCCATATCATCCCTTCGACCATATCCTTTCTGGGCCACATCTAAAGCCATCACTAAATTTTGTCCTGCATTTCTAACTGCAGAATTTATACGGTTTTCATATGCTCTCTTCCCTCGAGCCTCAGTAGTGTATTCTCCATAGTCAAGTTCCACCTCTTGTAAACCATCATTAACTGAATCAAAATCATGCCCATACCTACTAGGGGATCGAAACATCAAATTGGCTCTTGCCCGTAACTTTTGTATATTTCCATCAGTACCACTCATATTAGTCAAATATGCATCAAGAAATGTAAAGAGCATTCTACGTGGATCTGAAAGATTAGTGTGATCTATACGTAAGGTACTAAGATCCACTTTACCGGGTTTATCATAATTAACCATCTTAACCACTTTGTAGTGGTTACTCTACTATATAAATCTTTCTATTTTTACCATGGTTACCACATAAAAGTATTTACACTTCTTTTTATATTAAATTAAGAATATTTCTAATTAGTAGAGATTTAGCTAGTGTTAAACATATAAGCATTCAAAATGGCTGAATTAAAGAGAGCATTGGGTTTTGGTACGATACTTTCTCTTGCTATAGCTTCTATAATGGGCACAGGTATGTTTTTTGGCGCTGCTGTCGGTGCGACTTATTCTGGAAATGCATCCATAATATCATGGATTGTGATTTCTATTGTTGCTGTATACATAAGCATGTTTTTCGGAGAGTTAGTTGCGATGTTTCCGAGAGCAGGAGGAGTTTATGAGTTCTCAAAGCAGACCTATAGCAGATTTACAGCATTCATGATGGGATGGTTGGCATGGATTGTTGGAAATTTAACTACAGCTCTGTTGATTGTAGCTGCAATTGATTACTTAATACCTGATCCTTCGCAATTTGTCCTTAAGATGATAATAAGCGTCATTTTAATACTGGTCCTTAATGTAATTGCATTTTATGGTATAGAAGCTTCTGGATTTGTTGTTGTTATCTTAGCTACTTTGTCCATAAGCTTAATCCTCACAGTAATTTTTCCAGGAGTTTTTGTTATGGACATAACAAATCTTACGCCTTTCTTTGTTTTTGGCATAGCACCTATATTTGTTACTATATTCTTCATTGCAGAATCTTTTTTTGGTTGGGAATCGGCAACTTATTTGTCAGAAGAAACTAAAAATCCTGAAAAAACAATTCCAAAAGCTCTTGTCTTAGGAACAATAATTGTAGGCATATTGGCAACACTAATAGCATTGGTTTCTTTAGGCATTGTGCCATGGAAAATCCTGACTGTAACTCCTGCCCCTTTATCATTGGTATTTGAAAGGATTTACGGGGCTTTTGGCAATATATTGAACTATGGAGTATTTATTGCTTTGATCGGCTCTGCTGCAGGAGGCTTAATTACAATGCCAAGGCTTATTCTTGCTTTAGCTCGAGATAAACTATTTATATCCCAATTAAGCGAGGTACATCCAAAACATAAAAGCCCATACAAGGCAATTATTTTTCAAACTGTAATAAGTTTAATAATCTTAGGGATGGCGTTTGGTAAGTATACAACCTTGCTTAATTTATTGCTGCCTTTGGGATTAATAATGTATATTTTCATTATCTTGACCATACCTATCTTAAGGCGCAAGTATCCTAATCTACAAAGAAGCTTTAAGGTTCCTTTTGCGAATATCGGCTCTTACTTAGTGGTTGGTTTCTTGTTTACACTGATGGTATTATGGATTGTAGCTTCGCCATCTGCATGGCAGATATTAAGGTTAGGCTTATCATTCGTTGCGATAGGAATACCCATATATCTATTGCTTGAGATTTATTACAATCCTGATTTTATTGTCAGCGTAAATGATGCGCTGGCATATGTTACTCTGCTTATGGAAAGATTCATACTCCCAAAAAATGTCAGGAAAGAGATACTTACTTTGTTGGGAGGCATAAGAAACAAAACAGTCCTGGAATTTGGGTGTTCTGTTGGCACTTTAACGTTGCATTTAGCAGAGAACGTAAAGCCTAACGGCAGTGTTTATGCAACTGACCTTTCTGAAAAAGATCTTGTGATTACGAAAAACAGGATGATAAAAAAAGGACATACTCATGTTGTTGTTATACACGATGAGCACCAGATTAACAGAGTGCATCCGGATATACCCAAAGTGGATGCTATAGTGAGCATAGGCATGATGGGATATATGCAGGATGTAAAGAAAGTGCTTAGGGAGATGTGGGAGTTGATGCCCTATGATGGCAAAATAGTCTTTGTTGATTATGCTGATTTCTTTAAGGTAATTCCGAATGTCGCATGGCTGAGTAAAGATTCAATAATTGAAAAGCTCTTTAGAGATGCAGGATTTTCAGTCTATGTCGACAGGAAGAAAGGATTGTTCTGGAACTATGTCTATGTTTACGGGATTAAGTTCAGAAAAGATATTCCTTATGTTTAGATTTCTATATAACTATCTTAATATC